>CALMAV010000170.1:2987-7522 GCA_937859895.1 uncultured Bryobacterales bacterium
GCGTTTGGCTGGCGGTCGCTCACGTAGCTGGTTGGCTGAACTTGTTGAATCTGATTCCTTTTGCAATATTCGATGGAGCTGCCGCGATGAACGCCTTAGGCGCCCAGGGTCGTTGGGCCGTTCTCATTGTGAGCAGTGCTTTATTCCTCATCTTGCACGACTTCCTATTCATCTTCGTGGCACTGGCCACCGGGTATCGAATCTACAGGCGCGACTTTCCTGCCTCACCGCATCAGAATATTGCCTACTACTTCTGTAGTCTCCTACTGGCAAATGGCTTCCTGAGCTGGTTCGCTTTGAACCATGCTAAGACGGTCTTCGGTAGGTAGGATTGATCAATGGTGACGATACTTTGGAAGAGCATAGGTGCAGGATTACTGGGCGGCTTGGCGGGCGCTTTTGCGATGAACCAATTTGGGGCATTGGTGAAAGCAGTGTCGAGTTCTGAAGACAAGAGCAGCAGCAAAGGAAGCGGTGACGATGCGACGGTCAAGGCAGCAAAGGCTATCTCAGAAGCCGTTTTCCAGCATCAGCTACGGGACAACGAGAAACAATGGGCAGGCCCGGCTGTCCACTACAGTACAGGTGCAATTGCCGGCATCATCTACGGTGCTGCAACCCAAAGTATCCCGGCCGCTTCTTGGGGAGCAGGTATGGCTTATGGAACCGCCGTGTGGCTGGTAGGAGACGAAGTAGCAGTACCGGCGCTGGGCTTCTCCGGACCGCCATCGGAGACTCCTCTATCGGGACACGTAACAGCGCTTGCCTCGCATTGGGTTTATGGTGTTGTGACCTTTACTGTTCGGAAAATCCTGGTGAAGTCGTAGCGGTCTGTTCGTCACGGATTTCGGGAGCCAGGATTGACGGGTAACGGCTTAGCTGAAAGTTCAGAATCTGGAACGCTGCGCACCGGCCGTAGTGTCCGTTCCCAGCGGGTTCGAGTGAAGAAGTGCTCCCCTACGTCGACAAAGTGCTTGAATATGGAAGGAGCCGAATCACCGATCAAATCCTCAGTTGACGCTCGATACGACCAATAGATCAGAAAAGGCTTTCCTATGATGTTCTCTCTCGGAACAAACCCCCAGAAACGGCTATCCGATGAGTTATCACGGTTGTCGCCCATAGCAAAGTACTGACCAGCCGGGACTACCACTTCACCCGCGACCACATTCTCATCCAGCATCTTCCGCTGTTCCTCCTGCGCAAGCTCCTCCCTGACGGGGCGGCAGCATGGGGTAGGAAAATTGTCGGCCCTGGGATCATAGGCGTACTTGTGGTAGACGTACGGTTCGTTCAGCCGGACACCATTTCGATAAACGACGCCACCGTCGATCTTGAGACGGTCGCCAGGCATCCCGATAAGCCGCTTGACGAGTGTCTGGCTGATCTCAGGAGGATATCGAAAAACAATGATGTCACCATGCTTTGGGTTTTGATAAGGCAGGAGATATTTACTGATTGGACCGGCTGGTGCATAAGCTAGCTTGTCTACTAAAAGGTGGTCCCCGATAAGCAGAGTGTCCTGCATGGAACCAGTAGGAATGACAAAGGGCTGGGCCAGCGTCGTTGTCCCAAATAGAAGAAACAGGATGGTGACAGCCCACTCTGCGAGGCTGTTCCGTTTTGTTTCAGGCCGATCTCGTTTTAGCTCTGGATTAGTTTGAATTGAGTTTGCGGGTCGTCTGCTTATAGCCATTGGACTTGCCTCATTATCTCTTGGGTTCTCGCTGTTATTCGGCCCTGATCAGAGCAGCTCTGGCCGCTGCCAAAGAGTGGCAGTTTGCGCCTGCGGTGCTGAATGGGAGGCCGGTTGAAAGCGAACACTCGATTCTCTTTCGGTTCGCTAAAGGGCAGTAAACAAGAGAAAGCCCGATGTCCTCGTGGAACATCGGGCTTTCTGAGGGGTTGTGTTGAGGTGAAGCCGGTGGTTAGACAGACTTGGCTTTGCGGCGAAGGAAAGCGCCGGCAGCGAGCAATCCGGATCCCATTAGCGCGATGGAGGAAGGCTCTGGAGCAGCCGACGAGAAGGTCTGGTCGATGATGCTGGTCTTTGCATTGGACATGCTTCCGGCAGCCAGGAAAATATCCTTCTGGATATAGAGATCGTTGAAAGATCCACTGAGCATGATGTTATCGGTCCGGCTGCAGCCAGCGCCCACACCAGCACTGCCACACTCAACGGAAGCAAAGCCAACTTTGTTGCCACCGCTGAACACCGTCTCGGTTACCGAAGCAATCGCTTCTCCGGCAAACGAGCCATCAAAGTAAAGCCCGACGTTGCTGAGCGCCGTTGGTGAGAAGACATGATAGTTGATCGTTGCGTCAACCGAGCCCTTGGCAGCAAAGAAGCCGCTGCTGATCTGGATGCCCGTTCCCGGCTGGGTGATGGTGTTCACGTTAATCTGCCCGCAACCGGATGGGGTCACCAGGGTACCTTTCTCGCTGACGCTGCAGCTGAAGCTATCGAAGGTCAATCCGCCCACCGACAAGGTAGGATTGCTGGAAATCGGGGCGGCGTGGATCACAGCCGGCGCGATCATTGCGATAGCGGCAAGAATAATCTGTTTTGAAAATTGCATTGTGTAGTTTCTCCTCTTCACCAAAACCCTGAAGCCTGTTCGGGTCGGCTATTGGCAGTTTCGGCTGAATTGGTGTTGGCTACAAGACACAGGGGCGCTAGACGTACCGGGGGAATACCGGCTCAATTTCGGGGGAATTAGCTAGATTTCATTGGGAGTTTGCTTAGCCAGTACCCATTAAGCCGTTCTGATTTACGAAAAGACTTAGCGCTTAAAACTTAAAAGGTGAGGATTTCGGCGATCGTTCAAAATCGCTGCCAGCCACGAGAGCCAATGCGGCACCTACCCCGTAAGGGTGATGAGACATAGAACGAAGAGAAGATTTCGTCTAGCTCAGAAGTTCTGATTTGGGCAAGAAATCTTGGAATAAAGTTGCTCTGTCGCCAGATTGCGCTGGGTAATCGTTAACGCCACTTGATATTGCAGCCGAGGCTAGGCCTCTGCTCTGAATCAACCCTCTTGCCTTGCAGCAAAGCATTAATGGCATTTCGCAAATCGCGCCCTGAAACCGGAATGTCTGTTTTAGGACGGCTGTCGTCGAGTTGGCCACGGTAGACCAATTTGCGTCCCTCATCGAAAAGGTAGAACTCGGGGGTGCAAACAGCCTGATAGGCTCGTGCCACATCCTGGGATTCGTCGAAACAGAGCGGAAAGCCAAAACCCTGCTCGATGGCCATTTCGGCGAGACTCTCTGGAGCATCGCTGGGATAAGCAACTGCATCGTTGGAAGAGATTGCAACGATACCGAGCGATTGCGCAGCGTAATCGCGACCAATTTTCCCCAATTCAGCTTGCACATGCTTGACGTACGGGCAATGGCGGCAGATGAACATGACAAGCAGGCCACGCTTACCGGAGAAGTTCTCGAGTGTGACGATATCGCCGGTGCTGACGTTGGCGAGTGCAAATGGCGGGGCGGCTGTTTCCAGCGGAAGCATGGTCGATTGGGTGCGTGCCATAGCGAGTGATCTTCACCGTCAGCGTAACAGGGTAATCAGGCTGGCCATGCGGCAAGAAAGTATGATTCCAAAGATGGTACAGCCGACCTTTGATCCGGGTTTAACCCAGCAATATGCCGGGGTCTTGAAGCGCATGGTCAACAAGGACGGCCGGTTCAACGTGCGGCGTGTCGGCTCCACCTGGCGTGATGCTCACCTGTATCTATTTCTGATTAATACATCCTGGACCAGATTTTTGCTGCTGATCGGGGTTGGCTTCGCGCTGGTGAATACCTTGTTCGCGTGTTTGTATGCAGCTTTTGGTTTAGTTCATATTCGGGGTGCAGAAGCAACCACGCCGGTTCAGCACTTCATTAACGTTTTCTTTTTCAGCGCTCATACGCTCACAACGGTGGGCTATGGGAACATGTGGCCCGAAGGTGTAGTGGCCAATAGCATTGCCGCTCTCGAGGCTCTTGTCGGCTTAATGCTGTTCGCTATCGCAACTGGTTTGCTTTTTGGGCGTTTCTCCCGGCCCTCGGCTCGCTTCGGCTTTAGCCCAACAATGATTGTTGCTCCATACCAGGAAACAACCAGCTTGCAGTTTCGGCTAGTAAATCGCCGCCCTAATAATCTGCTGAACCTACAAGCCCGCATGCTGCTGATGAGCGTCGATCTATGTGAAGGCAAGCCAAGCCGGAAGTACGATCTGCTCACACTGGAACGAGCCCAGGTGTATTTTCTGCCTTTGACCTGGACAGTTGTTCATCCTATCGATGACAAGAGTCCGCTATTTGGACTCTCAGCTAAGGATTACGAGCGATCTCAAATGGAGGTCATCGTCATCTTGGAGGCATACGATGAGTCGTTTGGGCAAACCATTTACTCGCGCTACTCGTATCGGTATGACGAGATTATCTGGGGCGCCAGATTTACTCAGGTGTTTGAGGTGGAAGAGAGCGGGGATCTGGTGCTGGAAGTTGGACGGGTAGGCGAATTGGAGCGAGTTGTGCTTAAG
>CALMAV010000171.1:0-1201 GCA_937859895.1 uncultured Bryobacterales bacterium
GGAGGCCACACGGCTGGTGGACATCTGCCTGGAAGCGGGCATCAATCTGTTCGACACCGCCGATGTTTACTCCAAAGGCGTATCAGAGGAGATCCTCGGCGAGGCGGTCAAGGGCCGTCGTAATGAGCTGCTGATTGCGACTAAAGCCTCGTTTCGGACTGGCCCGGGAGTGAACGAACTAGGCAACTCGCGGCATCATCTGATTAAGGCTTGCGAGGCAAGCCTCAAACGTCTGGGGACCGACTACATCGACCTTTATCAGATGCACGGTTTCGATGCAATTGCGCCCGTTGAGGAAACCCTTAGCGCGCTGGATACGCTAATTCGGTCGGGCAAGGTACGCTACATCGGCTGCTCCAACTTCTCGGGCTGGCATCTGATGAAATCGCTATCTATTTCCGAACGATACGGCTGGTCGCGCTACGTTTCGCACCAGGCTTACTACTCGCTGGTTGGACGCGACTATGAGTGGGAACTGATGCCGCTGGCGATCGATCAGCGTGTAGGAACGATAATCTGGAGTCCGCTCGGATGGGGACGCCTGACAGGAAAGATACGGCGCGGTCAGCCGCTGCCTGAACAGAGCCGATTGCACAAAACGGCCGAAGCCGGCCCGCAAGTTGAGGACGAGTACCTCTACAAAGTTGTAGATGCCATCGATGAGGTTGCGACAGAAACCGGCAAGTCCGTCTCGCAGATTGCTCTGAATTGGCTGCTGCAACGACCGACAGTGGTTTCGGTCATCATGGGTGCGCGCAATGAGGAGCAACTGCGCCAAAATCTGGGCGCAGCCGGCTGGAATCTCACTGCCGAGCAGGTTGCAAAGCTCGATGCGGCTAGCGATCGACCGATGGCCTATCCCTACTGGCACCAGCAGACCGCTGCCGCTGAACGGGTTCCGCTGCCCACGGCTCGCGGGTGAAAGCTGCCCCTATCGGGACTATGGCCGTGGCCTCGGCCGTGGCTGCCGCAAACATCTACTACAACCAGCCCATGCTGGCAGACATGGCTCGCTCGCTACACGTCAATGAGCACTATGTGGGATTAGTAGCTACCGCAACGCAAGCTGGATATGCACTAGGCATGCCGTTGTTTGTCCCGCTCGGCGACATGTTCGAGCGGCGAGCCTTGGTGGTTACCCTGTTCGGCTCGGTTGCTCTGTCAATGTTGATAGCGGCGTCGGCTTCCAGCCTTCCTATGT
>CALMAV010000171.1:1211-1829 GCA_937859895.1 uncultured Bryobacterales bacterium
GGCCGCCAGCTTCTGCATCGGTCTGACAAGCGTCATCGCGCAAATCCTGATTCCGCTGGCCAGCGATTTGAGTGGTTCTGGTTCAGCGGGCAAAACCATCGGGCTCATGCAAAGCGGCTTATTGCTGGGCATTGTTCTGGCTCGAACAGTAAGCGGCATTGTTGCACAGCACTTCGGCTGGCGAACCATGTTCTATAGCGCAGCCGTGATCGCCGTCGTCTTTGCCGTTGTGCTTCGTACTGTGCTTCCGCCTGTTCCCGCAAAGGCACGTGTCCAATATGCGGAAGTAATGCGCTCTCTGTGGAGGCTGATCGTAGACAATCGGAAACTACGTCAGATCTGCGGGAGCGCTGCCCTATTTTTCGCTGCTTTCAGCGCGTTTTGGACCACGCTGGTGTTTCTGCTGGAACGCCCGCCGTATCACTACGGAAGTCAGACTGCCGGCTTATTCGGGTTAGTTGGAGCTGTGGGCGCTGGAGCGGCTCCGCTATCGGGTTACTGGTCAGACCGCAAAGGCTCACGCTTTGTGGTTGCGCTCTCCATTGTTACTGTCTTGGCTTCGTTTGGTATTTTCTGGGGATTCGGATTGCACCTGGCGGGTCTGGTGCTCGGAGTGAT
>CALMAV010000171.1:1839-2502 GCA_937859895.1 uncultured Bryobacterales bacterium
GTCAGAGGTGATGAGCATCCAACCGGACGCACGCAGCCGGTTGAACTCGCTGTACATGGTGTCGTACTTCGCAGGCGGCTCCCTAGGCTCCATTGCAGGCTCGTACCTGTGGAGCATTTGGGGGTGGCCGGGAGTGTGTGCGACCGGTATTGCTTGCATGGCGCTGGCAGCGGTAGTCCTGCGCGCTAGGTACTATGTATCCACATGATCTACGCGGTTACTGTCAGCGCGGTCGTCGTACTGCTCGTCTCCATCACGATCTACAAGAGCCGCGCCGTTAACAACACAGCTGATTTCCTCGTAGCCGGACGCTCTTTGAGTTGGCCGGTGCTGGTGTTTACCTTACTGTCCTCATGGATCGGCGCCGGTAGCCTCTTAGCAGGAGCAGAAAACGCTTACCGAAACGGATTTGTAGCCATTTGGCAGCCGGTTGGCGGATGGTTAGGTCTGCTGCTGATCAGCTTAATTGCCGGGCGGGCGCGTCACTTTGCGCAATTTACCGTGCCTGATTTGTTGGAAGCTCGCTACAACGCGACTGCCCGAGTGCTGGCAACGATCGCAATCGTGGTTTCCTACACAATCATCGTCAGCTATCAGTTCATTGGCGGCGGCGATATCCTGCATCTCATCTTCCCTGAGATTGGACGAACCATGGGGCTGTAC
>CALMAV010000171.1:2512-4613 GCA_937859895.1 uncultured Bryobacterales bacterium
GGGCATGGCCTCGATCGCGTACCTGGATCTCGCCATTGGTCTATTAGTGACCCTGACCATAGTGGTTGCTGTGCCAGTGGTTCTGTCGCGTGCCGGCGGGTGGGCTCACGTCACCCAGGCGCTGCCGGCCACTCACTTTACGGCCTTTGGAAACCTATCGCTCAGCGGTGTTGTCGGGCTCGCGCTGCCAACCATGCTCCTGCTGATCGGCAATCAGGGCATGTACCAGAAGTTCTTCTCTGCCAAATCGGAGAGCGACGCGCGCAAGTCAGTGATCGGTTGGATCATCGGAACAGTGATTATTGAGACCTTGCTGATCACCCTTGCCATTGTGGCCAGCTCAGTTCTTACTGCCGAACATCCGCGCGAGATCATTCCGCTTGCGGCCAAGCAACTGCTGCCTCCGTGGCTAGGCGCCATTCTGCTGGGCGGTGTCTTCGCCAAGGTGATCTCTACTGCCAACAACTATCTGTTTTCGCCCGCCACTAATCTAATTCACGATGTCTACCAACGGTTCATTCGACCAGACGCAACTGGCGCTCACACTCTGGTAGTCTCGCGCATCATCGTGGTTTTGCTGGGCGTGTTTGCAGTTTTACAAGCAACGCAGTTTGAGTCCATCTTGAAGGCGTCGCTTTACGCCTATACCGTGTATGGAGCAGCCGTAACACCTTCAGTTATGGCGGTCTTCTTCTGGCCTCGGGCTACCACGGCGGGCGCACTGACGT
This sequence comes from uncultured Bryobacterales bacterium, assembly GCA_937859895.1. GTDB lineage: Bacteria > Acidobacteriota > Terriglobia > Bryobacterales > Bryobacteraceae > Bog-105. The sequence continues at coordinate 3,241 of CALMAV010000171.1, forward strand.
CGATCAGTAGCGGGACAGTTGTAACGGTGGGCTGGCAGATTTGGCAGCAGCATCCGGCTTGGCCGGGCTCAGCGGTAATTCAAGATGTAGATGCGATTTTCCCGGCTCTCTTCGTCTCGGTGGTGAGCCTAATATTGGTCAGTCTGGCGACGGCGAATAGTCCTAAGCAGTTGGAAGCGCGCTGGCTTACCATGTAAGCCAGCGATGATCTCCGCCATTCAGAACGCACTGCAGCAGCACGGCTTTGGAGGCTGGCTGTTTTTCGATCACCACCATCGTGATCCGCTGGCGTACCGAATCTTGAAGCTATCGGCAGACGCGCATGCATCACGTCGCTGGTACTACTTTGTACCGGCTGTGGGGACGCCTTGCAAGCTGGTGCATCGAATCGAGTCGCACGTGCTGGATTCGCTGCCCGGCACCGACGAGGAGTATTCAACCTGGCAGGAGCAGCAGTCGAAGCTCTGCAAAATCCTGCACGGGGCAGGGAAGGTCGCCATGCAATATTCGCCTTTTTGTGCGATACCCTACGTGGCCACTGTGGACGCGGGCACATTGGAGCTAGTCCGGAGTTGCGGAGTCGAGATTGTCAGCTCCGCCAACCTCGTGCAGGAGTTCGAAGCACAGTGGTCGGCAGACCAGCTGGAAAGCCACCTGGAAGCAGGTCGGCGTGTTGATCAGGTTCGTCGTGCTGCGTTCAAGTTTGCGGGCGAGCGCGTGCGGAGCGGCGTAGGTGTAACCGAATACGAGGTGCAACAATTTATTCGGAACGCGTTCGAAGAGGCTGATCTGTTCACCGACCATGGCCCAATTGTGGCCGTAAACGCCAATGCTTCGGATGCGCACTACGAGCCGACACGGGAGCGACACTCAGCAGTCGAATCTGGTGATCTGCTGCTGATTGACCTATGGGCCAAGCGTAAGATCCCGGACGCAGTCTACTATGACGTAACCTGGACCGGCTTTCTAGGAGTGGCCATTCCCGAGGAGATTCAAAACGTCTTTGAAGTTGTACGCGATGCACGGAAGGCGGCAAGTCAACTGGTGGTAGAGAGATTCAGCCAAGCCCGAGAGATCTTCGGTTGGGAAGTGGACGACGCCGCTCGCGGACACATTCGCAGCCGGGGCTTTGAGCAGTACTTCATTCATCGAACCGGCCATAGCATCGGGGCAGAGGTGCATGGGAACGGCGCCAATATGGACAACTTCGAATCGCATGATGACCGCAAAATCATTCCCAATACATGCTTCTCCGTTGAGCCAGGAGTGTACCTGCCCACTTTCGGGATTCGTTCGGAAGTGAATGTCTTTGCCGGAAACGGAAAAGCGTTTGTGACCGGCGAGGAGCAGGAGGAACTTGTACGAGTATAGGC
>CALMAV010000172.1 GCA_937859895.1 uncultured Bryobacterales bacterium
CGCATCTTGCGGCGAGATGGCACCGTTTGTCCAGACTTCGATGGAGAGCTTGTCGAAGTCGGTATTCTGACCAAGACGAGCAGCTTCTACGGTGTAGTTCACCTTGCGAACGGGCGAGTGGACAGAGTCGATTGGGATGTAGCCGAGGGGCAGGTCCTCGTCGTAGTTGCGATCAGCCGAAACGTAACCGCGGCCACTCTTAATGCGCATTTCGATATCGAGCTTGCCGCCTTCGCCAATAGTGGCAATATGCAGGTTGCGGTCGAGCACTTCAACATCGTGATCGGTTTCGATTTGGCTGCTCATCACTTCGCCTGCCGTATCGACGCGCAGACGGGCAATGCGCATACCCTCGGTCATCATCTTGAACGGAACCTGTTTCAGGTTAAGGATGATGTCGGTAGCATCTTCGACGACGCCGGGGATGGGGCTGAATTCGTGGGAAACGCCTTCGATGCGAACGCCTGTGATGGCGGCGCCTTCGATAGAGCTAAGCAGCACGCGCCGGAGCCCAGTACCGATGGTAGGACCAAAGCCGCGCTCAAAGGGTTGGGCGGTGAACTGGCCGAAGCGCTCAGTGAGCGTTTCGGTATTGGCAACTAAGCGCTTGGGTTTTTGAAAGCCTTTAAACATAGTGTCTCCTTTTCGTCGATTGTGCGAAGACGCTTACTTCGAGTAGAGCTCGACGATGAGCTGTTCGTTCAATTGGATTTGGACAAGCTCTTCACGCTTAGGCATTTGCAGGACGCGACCCCGCAGAGCTTCGCGGTCCACTTCCAGCCAGGCGGGGCTAGGGGTGTGGGCCGTGGCGTCACGAGCAGAAAGAATACTGACGTTATCTCGGCTAGATTCCCGGATTTCAATACTATCGCCGGGCTTGACGGTGAAAGAGGGAATGTTTACCTTTCGACCATTCACGATCGTGTGACCGTGGCGGACCACTTGGCGGGCCTGTGCGCGGCTAGTGGCTAGACCCATGCGATAAAGCACATTGTCGAGACGGCGCTCGAGCATGCCGAGCATAAGTTCACCGGTGATGCCTTTTTGGGTAACCGCCTTTTCGAACAGGTTACGGAACTGACCTTCGAGAACGCGGTAGTAGCGGCGGGCTTTCTGCTTCTCGCGCAGTTGGAGGCCGTAGCCGAGAACTTTGGCTTTCTTGCCATCCTTGCCATGCTGGCCAGGGGCGAAGTTGCGCTTTTCAATTGCGCACTTTTCGCTGTGGCAGCGCTCGCCTTTCAGGAATAACTTCATGCCCTCGCGACGGCAGAGCCGGCAAACGGGGCCACTATAACGTGCCAATGAATAACCTCCCAGTTATTTGGTCAGGTGCGGTTTACGGCTAGGCCTTCGTCCCGCTTAAAAATCAAACTAAGAAAGCAAAAAATTGCTTTAAACGAACTACACTCGGCGCCCCCAAAATTGAAGAAGCGCCTAAACTTACACGCGGCGCTTCTTAGGCGGACGGCAACCGTTATGCGGAATTGGGGTAACGTCTTTTATAGCGCGGACCTCGATGCCAGCCGTTGCCAGAGCACGAACAGCCGACTCGCGACCTGAGCCGGGGCCGGCGACACGCACTTCCACTGTACGAACGCCAGTTTCCTTAGCTTTGTTGGCCGCAGTGAGAGACGCCTGCTGGGCGGCAAACGGCGTACCCTTGCGGGACCCGCGGAAGCCGAGCGAGCCTGAACTGGACCAAGCGAGCACATTGCCGATTGGATCGGTAAAGGTAACAATCGTGTTGTTGAACGAAGCCTGGATGTGAACAGTCCCATAGGGAACGTTCTTCTTCTCCTTCTTCTTGAAGGACTTCTTTTTAGAACCCTGTTTCTGCGTAGCCTTTGCCATTGTGCGTCCTTAAGTCTTAGTTGCTTTCTTTTTGCCGGCCACAGTGCCTTTGCGCGGACCCTTACGAGTACGGGCATTGGTGTGGGTGCGTTGGCCTCGCGCGGGCAGGCCCCGACGGTGACGCAATCCGCGATACGAGCCCATTTCCATCAATCGCTTGATGTTCATGGAGATCTCTTTGCGAAGATCGCCTTCGATAGCGCCTTCGCTCTCAATCAGGTTGCGAAGGTTGTTGACCTCTTCTTCGGTCAGGTCCGAGATTTTCTTCTCCGGATCTACAGTGGCCCGGTGCAAGAGAGATAAAGCACGGGTGCGCCCAATGCCATAAATGTAGGTAAGCCCGATGGCCGCCCGTTTCCGATTTGGTAAATCAACGCCTGCTATACGCGCCATAACTAATCCTTTTACGTTCCTCTAGCCTTGCCGCTGCTTATGCTTTGGATTGGTGCAAATGATCCGAACCACGCCGTGGCGATGAATCACCTTGCACTTGTCACACAACTTTTTCACTGACGCCCGCACTTTCATGGCATCCTACCTTTCGTCAATAGCTCTACTACTCGTCCGCGGGTCCGGTCCTGGACCGAAACAGCAACACGGACTCGGTCTCCAATGCGGAGACGTACGAAGTTTGCACGCTGGCTGCTTGGCAGGTGGGCGACTACTTCATGTTCGCCTTCCAACCGGATGCGCACTAACGCACTGGGAAGCAGTTCAGCAACTAAGCCTTCAACAGTCCGTTCTGCCGAGACCACACTCCCGCTATTCATGGCCGAGACAAAACCCATGGACCATTGTCGGTCACTGCGATCATGTGCTCAAAATGGGCTGAGTAAGACCCATCCTTCGCCACAGCCGTCCACTTATCACCTAGGACTTTAGTGTCCGGCTTGCCCGCGTTAACCATCGGTTCAACAGCCAGGACCATACCGGGTTTCAAACGCGGATTTTCACCACGCCGATCGACATAATTCGGAATTTGGGGCTCCTCATGGAGAGAGGTACCGATTCCGTGACCCACAAACTCACGCACAATTGAGAAGCCATGCGACTGCACATGCTTCTCGACGGCACCACAAACATCAAAGAGTCGATTCCCCGCACGTACGCGATCAATCGCCAGCTCCAAGCTCTCTTCGGTTACTTTCAGCAGTCGCCTCACTGAGTCATTGACTTGCCCTACCGGGACCGTTACAGCCGAGTCGCCGAAGTAGCCGTTCAGCTGGACGCCTGTGTCAATAGAGACAATGTCGCCGGCTTTCAGCTTCCGCTTAGCTGAAGGCATTCCGTGTACAACTTCATCGTTGACCGAAGTACATAGAACGTAGGGATACTTTGTGCCAGAAGCTTGCGAGTAGTAGCCTTTGAATGCGGGTTTGGCTCCGGCGTCAGCGATCATTCGTTCAGCAGCTAGTTCCAAATCGTGCGTAGTTGCACCTTCGACCGCCAGACGCTTCAAATCTTCGAGGATCTGATAGACCAGCAGCCCACTCTTGCGCAACTTATCGAGCTCGACTGTGCTTCTCCGAACAATCATTTCCAACACTTAACGAACCGTACCAACAACCGGCTCCAGTAACCCTGCTGACCGCAACGACGAACAAATCTGACCGGCGATTAACCCGGGTGCCGCATCACCACCCTCAACCTCCACGAGTGGCACATGGGCGTGCCGGAAGAAGTCTAGAATGGGAGTGGTTTGCGAGTCGTACTGCCCTAGACGCTCCCGAATTACCGATTCACGGTCATCCTCGCGTGTGATCAGGGTAGCGCCTTCTTTATCACAAATACCGGGCGTTTGCGAAGGATTTGTCTTAAGGCTGTAAAGGGTCCCGCAAACAGGGCACTGGCGGCGACCACTCAAACGAGCAACAATTCGCTCGTAGTCAACCATTAAATGTACCACACCTGGCACAAATGCAAAACGAGGCAGTAGCTCGAGGAGAACTTTGGCCTGGTTGAGGGTTCGGGGATAGCCGTCCAGGATAATCCCAGAAGCGGTATCAGGTTGTTGAAGCCGCTCCTCTACTAATTGGTTCACCAGCTCGTCAGGAACCAGACGCCCGGAGCGTATTAGTCGCTCGCTCTCCTGGCCGATTGCATCACCAGCCGTGATATGAGTCCGGAGCATATCACCGGTGGAGATATGCGGACCTTGTAAACAATCCCGCAGTAGCCGCGATTGCGTCCCTTTCCCCGAACCTGGGGAACCGAACAAAATGATAGCCGGAGTCCGTGGCGAGTGGTTCGGCTCCATACTACGTGGTCGGTCCGCGGCGTCCGCGAATGCGACCCGAGCGGGGAGTGAAACCGTCGTAATGTCGCATAATCAATTGTGCTTCCACCTGATTGACAGTATCCATAGCGACACCAACCACAATGAGAAGGGAAGTGCCGCCGAAGAAGAAGTTGACGCCCAATCCATCCAGGAGAAAACGCGGGAAGTGCGCGTCGATCCAGTTGCCTACCAGCGGCAGGCGCTGCAGCTTAATCCCTTGGATCATGATCTGCGGAATCAGCGACAACGTGGCGAGATAGAGCCCGCCGACAATCGTGATTTTGGACAGGATCTTATCCATATACTCGGCTGTATTTTTGCCGGGTCGAATACCGGGAATAAAGCCGCCGTACTTGCGCATGTTGTCGGCTGCTTCGCTTGGGTTAAAGATGATGGAAACGTAAAAGAAGCAAAAGAAAACAATGAGAAGAACAAAGGCCAGATAGTAGAGCGGCTCAGCACCGCCCAGGGCGCCGAGCATACTGCTGAGCCACGGGCTGTTTTTAACAACCGGAAATTGCAGTGCTGTTTGCGGCAAAGCTAAGAGCGACGAAGCAAAGATGATGGGAATAACACCACCGGCATTAACTTTCAGTGGCAAGTGAGTAGATTGGCCACCCATCATGCGCCGGCCCACCACGCGCTTGGCATATTGAACCGGAATGCGCCGCTCGCCGCGCTCCACTAGCACGATAAACGCCACCACCGCCACCATGATCAGGATAATGATCAGCATCTGCAGCGGATTCCACTGGTGAGTGACGAACGTATTGGTATAGATATTGCCGATAGCGCCAGGCAAACCGATCAAAATGCCGACAAAGATGATGAGCGACATACCGTTGCCAATGCCACGGTCAGTAATTTGCTCGCCCAGCCACATGATAAATGCAGTACCAGTGGTAAAGGTCAGAGTAGTAAGCGCGATGAAGCCAAATCCGGGATTGACCACGAAATGACCTTCAGAGTTCTGCAGGGTGAGTGCGATTCCAAGCGACTGGATGATGGCCAGAACAACGGTCAGATAGCGAGTCCACTGAGTGATTTTGCGGCGGCCTATTTCACCCTCTTTCTGCAGCTTGTCCAAAGTCGGAATGACGACGGTGAGCAGCTGCAGAATGATGGACGCAGTAATATATGGGGTAATGCTGAGCGCAAAAATAGTCATGCGGCGGAGCATGCCGCCGCTGAACAGATCGAAGTAGCCGAGGAACCCACCACCAGCATTCCGAGTAAAGAACTCCTGGAAACGCGTAGTGGCAATTCCCGGCGTTGGAATATAGGCGCCGATGCGGTAAACAGCTAACAGACCCAGCGTAAACATAACCCGTCTGCGCAGGTCCGGAATACGAAACACATTCGCTAGGGCTTCGAAAAACTTTGTCATGGTGCGAGGTAGAAAAACGCGATTGGTAGAGGGCTACGATCCTTGCTCGGCCTGGCTAGGGTTCGAGCTAGTGGGATCGGACGGAGCCTGGGCAGCTACAAGCGGGGCAATAACATCAATTGTGCCACCAGCGGCTTGAATCTTCGCGAGCGCCGATTTTGAGAAGACGTGCGCACGTACCGTAACTGGACGAGTTAGCTCGCCATTGCCCAGGATCTTGAGTCCATACTCGAGTTTCTTAAGAACGCCTGTCGCTAGAAGTGATTCGGGAGTGAAGCTGTCACCGGGCAAATCCTGCAGTTGACTGACATTAATGATGGCGTACTCTTTATGAAAGATGTTGGTGAAGCCGCGTTTGGGCAAACGTCGATGCAAAGGCATCTGGCCGCCTTCAAATCCGCGCATTTCGCTATAACCGGAGATAGACTTGGCACCCTTAGCGCCACGGCCGGAGAACTTGCCGCGACCGGTACCCATGCCTTGGCCAACGCGCTGTCTTTTCTGTTTCTGCCCCTTCGGGGACCGGAGACTACTGAGATTCATGATTCCTTCTACCTATAGACGCACGCCGCGTTCGCTGGACGAAGGCGGCGCACTCGGCTGATTGTACTGATTATCGTTACTGGACTAATCTTTAACGATTTCGAGCAGGTGCGGTACTTTGGCTACCATGCCCCGGAAC
>CALMAV010000173.1:0-12154 GCA_937859895.1 uncultured Bryobacterales bacterium
TTGCTACCAACCCGAAGTCATTGAATTGCAGAATCTTGTATGGCGCCTTGTCTGATTGCATGGCTTCTTCTGACGCAGCCATTACTTTTTGCCGGTTTTTCCGCTCATCCATGTCGATAAAATCGACGGCGATGATTCCACCCAGATTACGCAACCGTATCTGACGAACAATCTCCTTCACTGCCTCGGTGACCTCTAAGACTCTTGCTGCATGATCACGCTCTTGGTGCGATATGTCCAGACAGAACTGTTCTGCTTAAAAGGTTATCCGCCCTGCTAATTGCATCGAACGAGGACCAGCGCCTTCAGCAGTCTGCAATGAGGTAATCTGCCCAAAAGCTGGCACCCCAACCGTGAGGTTTGAGGGCGGGGCGTAATTCGGATGATTGAATAAGTTAGCAACCTGAGCCCCGAACTGAAGATGGATACGTTCAGTAATCGGAATGCGTTTAAGAAGCGAGAGTGAAACAATCTGGCTGCCCGGTCCGACCACATCACCTTGCGAGGCATTGCCGAATCTTCCAATGTTGCTACCTGGGTCTGCGTACGCCGCTTGATTAATCCAGGCACCGATTGATTGACCAGCGTAAGGAGATACCCCTGGCACACGATCAGCTCTTCCACCATTTGCGTTGAAGCGGTTGTAATCTGTTCCTGACGGATCGCTGTTTGTCGACACTGTCATGAACGGACCGCTCTGAAACACAAGTACTCCACTGAGCTCCCAGGCGCCAATTACTCGATCTACCAGATGGCTAGTGCTGTTAAAGAACATCCGACCTTTCCCAAAGGGCAGTTCATAAAGGAAGGTAGCCAACACGCGATGGCGTCTCGTGTACGGAACATTGCCGTAATCAAGCCCTGGATGATACGGATCACTCAGTGTGTTACCCATCTCATTCACGAAAGCGGAAGCGGAAGATGTTGCTGCGCCATTTGTGTTTGCAAGACTGCGTGAATAAGTGTAACTGAGCTCGAATTGAGCGTCGCTGCTTCGCTTGTGAAGTGTGACTGTGCCGGCATTATAGTTTGAGAAACCTTGCGACTCTTGCGACAGAATATTAGCTAGCAATGGAAAGGGAGTGCTGTTGGAGAGCGCGTTATAGCCTTGCGTATTGGCTGGAAGCTGATCGATGTTAGAGACTACACCGAGGTTTGAGCCATGATTGCCATCGTAGGAAGTCCGCACGCCGATGCCCTTTCCTAAATCTCGTTCGAGCGTCACATTCCATTGCTGAACGTATGGGTCTTTATAATGCAGATTGGAAGCGAGATCAAAGAACTGAGTGCCCGGCTGCGAAATGTTCGACGGGAAAGAGTAAGGCAAGCTGTAAACCGGCAAGCCATTGCCACCCAGCGAATTGTTAAACGTTCCTAAGTTACTGGACTCAACGGCCCAACCGTCAATCGCTCCGCTTGCCAGCAAGGCTTCGATATACCGGCCGTACCCGCCACGGAGCACGGTCTTGTTGTCTCCAAATACTCGCCACGCAAAGCCTACACGAGGCGCAAAATCCGTCTTGTTAGGAAATCGTAGATTAGAAGGAATACCGAGTTGCGCTGCAGTAAAGATCGGCGTTGGCGCAATGGCCTGCACAAATCCGGGATTCAGAATACCGTAAGTTTTAGTTGAGGGTAAGATGACCGCACCCCGTACGGTTTGACCATTTTGAGTGCTAGTGTAATCGGGATCAAAGTTAGCGAGATTTTGGTTATGGTCATGGAATGAGGGATGGTATTCCCAGCGCAGGCCAAAGTTCACAGTAAATCTGGAGGACACTTTCCAATCGTCCTGCCCGAACACCGCGTAGTGCATTGCGTAGGCGTAAGTGTCCGGGTTTATAACAGTGCCGATACTGGTTGTGTCGGGGTAACCCAGCAGAAAAGAAGCAAACGGAGTACCTGCGCCGTCGCCGAGAAGCGCACTGGTTGCCGATCCATTGAACTGGTAGTTGCCCAGCCGATAATCGGCAAAAACCTGGGTATGTAAGCTACTAAGCTTGCGAATATCTCCACCGAACTTCACCGTATGTTTGCCTCGGCTGTAAGTCAATGTGTCCAGAACCTGGCTAGTCCCCTCTTTCCTCGTCAGATAAGAGGTCGGGCTGTGGATACCGATGAAGCCCGCTATGCTGACCGTTGGGACGTCATAACCGGGGGGAAGCGGTCCGGGCAAATTAGTTAGGCCTAGTTCGTTGGCTGCTTGCTGCGCAGTGGTATCGAAGGTGACATCTCGGTGAATGCGGGTGAACCCGCCACGAACCTCATTCACAAGTCCCGGAGTGATCATCCAGTTGTGAGCGACAGTAAGAGCGTTATAGATCTCCGGCCTTGAGGTTGATCCAAGAAGCTCTGATCCCGGATTACCGGAACTATCCTTCGCATAATCCAAAACCCGGCGATTCTTGTATGTATACCGGGCGTAGAGCAACTGTTTAGAGTTCAGTACCTGGTCAACGCGCATGTCACCCTGCGCGCTATTAATTGGAACATTGAAAGAAGCGAGATAGTTATTAGCGACCGAGTTGATGTCCCGGTAATTCGGAAGCGGATAAAACTTGTTTAGTAACTTCTGAGAGTAAGGGTTTATCTGGTTCGCCGGAATTTGGTTACCTGCATAACCCGTCAATGGATCCGAGTAAGCCGATAGATCGCCGTTGCGCATCGCCAAGGTTGGAACGCTCTCAACTACGGTGAATTGCTTGGGCAAACGAAGCGCCTCGAAACTTCCAAAAAAGAAGGTCTTGTCGTGGCCGTTGTACAAACCGGGGACGATCACCGGCCCGCCTAGATAAGCGCCAAAGTCGTTCATCTTGACAGTAGGAGTCGTATGGCTGAACGTGTCGGCCGCATTCATCGCGCTGTTTTGCAGGTTCTCGAAAGCTCCTCCATGAAACTGGTTGGTGCCCGATTTGGAGACGGTTGTAATATCTGCTACTCCGCCATACTCTGCCGGGTTCAGCGTCTCGCTGATCTTGATCTCTTCAATTGCATTGAAGGAGGGAAACAACTCGCCAAGCGCCCCCATACTTCCTGGTCCTACAGAACTGATTCCGTCGATAGTGATTGAAAGCTGAGATGGCGTTGCCCCGGCAACGGATATATTGCCTGAAGCATCGGCTTGTACTCCTGGCTGCGCCGTCAGAGTGGAGAAAGCACTAGTTGAGCCAGTAGAGCGCGTCGTGATTGCCACTGGAAGGTTCGTCAGCTCCAGACTGCCTTTCGTGACAGCTATGTTTGAAGCATCGGTCTGAACAACGGCATCGGCAGCCGATTCCACGTTCACTGTTTGCTGCTGAGTCGCTAGCTTCAGGTCTGCATCCAGGCGCTTGGTTTCCCGAGCGCCAAGATCAAACGATGAGAACTGAACCTTCTGAAAGCCAGGGGCAACTATGGAGACCGTGTAAGTGCCAGTGTCGATATTGACGAACTGATAACTTCCTGTCTGATCTGTCACTGTCGACTTAACGGTGCTCTTGCCCTGATTGACAATCTCAACCACCGCGTTCGGAACCACTGCACCGGAGACTTCCTTTACCGTGCCGAGCACTTCCCCAAACGTCGACTGTGCTTGCGTGCGTCCGCTAGCAAGAATAATGAGCGCCACCATCGCGCTTAACCGTAGAGTCTTCACGTTCATTCCTCCTGGCTATATAGCCTGAACTTACTCGGACGAGAATCTACGGAGACTTAGTTCAACAGCGGGACAGAGGCTGTCTTATGGATATGAGGATGGTAATAAACACATCCTCTCTAGTCAAGTAAAAAGTAATATTTTCTAAGGCGCGCCAATTACTGAGAAGAACTTACACTTCTGCTTGCAACCTGGGTTGCAGAGGGTGGAGTTATGATCAGCCCCGACATTGTAATGTCATAACCAAGGTTGACCAGTTTCTTCTGCTTCAGCGTATTGGCGTCATACACGCCGATCTCAAAACCAGCTCCATAGATCAGCAGGTCTTTGCCATCGTAGGAGTTGGAGAAATAGAAACGGCTGTTACAGGGGAACTCCTCGCGTGTCTTCAACGCTTGCTTCCCAAGATCGAAGCTCCAGAATTGACATGTCTTATCGCCGTGGGTTCCAAAGCTTGCAACCGCATAGCCGGTCTTTCGATCAGCCGACAGTCGAACGTTCGACATACCGCCATCCTCGTTCTTGCCCGGCACCGTTGTACCAATTGGATTGAAGCTGAACTCCTTCGTGTTCAAGTCAAACTTAGCCAGACCGAAGATGCGCCGATGAACGTAAGGATCTTCCGTTTGGAACAGAGCCGTCACTGAATCCGCCGAGTCATGCGGATCGATCTCAGGAATGAAATTAACCCGGGCCATCCCTGGATAAACCGGCTTCTCTAAATCAATCTCTTTGACAATCTTCAGAGTTGCCGTATCAAAGATAAGAACGGAGTTACCAAACAGGTACAGGCTTTTGCCATCCGGTGATACGCGGAATGACATTCCGAACGAGTCTGGCTTCTTGTCCTTGGGAAACAACTCTTCGCGTATCACTTTGTGAGTGGTCAAATCGATAACCGAAATCTTTTCGTCGTCGATCTTCCACCGATCTATTTGCTTCGTGTACTTAGCAGACATAGTATAGACATAACGGCCAGTCGGATCTACTGCCATGCTGGTGGGCCGAAGACGTACTGTTGGCGAATCCATGTTCCAGGATTCAACAACCTCGCCCTTCTCCAGATCGACAATCTCAAGCCCTGAGTACTGATTGGTCATCAGGAGAATACGTTTTTTATCCGGCATCAAAATCATCTCGCGAGGGATGCCAGTCTTCAACTTGATGTGCTTGGTTACGGTGTAAGTGGAATCATCAATAGCTAACAACTCGCCTTGATAAGTGCCCAAGTAAATGGTGGCCTGCGAGCGCGACGCAAAGAGACTAAGCAGAAGAGCGAGAGTAGTTGTTTTCATGTCTCAGGAACTAAGTCTTAAACGAGAGGCTGCCCATTATGGAAACACAACATCGAGGTTACGCCAGTCCTGGGTGGCGGCGGCGCACTTCTTTGACCAGTCCGGATAGCGGTTTAAATGATCTGGAACTGCGGCAGGCCAGAAACAGTCTGCGTAGCAATCGTATAAGTCCCGTTCAACAGGCTGGCAAAGGCCTGCTGTCCCGCCAGCCGAATCTACTTCCCAGCCGGGAAAGAATGCCAAGCTGCATCCGACTGGCGTGTGGGGTTGCTTGGACGGATCGGGGCGACTTTGCAAAGCAAAGACATCGTCAATGTTCGCCTTTGCCTGAGCCTCCATCCGGCTAGCCTTTGTGTTGATTGCACGTAGATGCTTCATATGTTCGTCTTCCGCTTTAAAAGTTACGAATTTTACTTAGTACCAGCGACTTCCGGCGAATCAAATCGCAGGAAGTCAGGAATTGCAACTACCAGGTAGCTTTTCGCTTCGAGAGGAGCTTTCGCATCCTTGCCCGCGTACTTTGCCACTACCCAGATGTCACCGATGTTATCGGCAGAGAACCGCCGTTGTGGATTCGGGCCGTCTTGACTTGGCGTAAACAAGCCAGTCTGATCAATGAACCCGACAAACTCCTTATCGTGATCATTATTGTGAGCAATAAATTCCTCAATAGACCACTTAGCATTAATTGGACCTAAGTCAACGTCATCTGCCGTATTCGGGAGACCGTCAAGCCCGTTTGAATATGCATGCGCCTCAAACTGCACAAAGCCCTTTTTGCCAACAGTTCCGCCTACGTGCGCGAGTGCTGTTTCTGCCGTGATCTTGATGTACTCCACATGATCGTAGACACTGAAGGCATCGTTGGCCACATGCCCTCGTACCGCAATCCTTCGTTTACCGGCAAACACCTTCGGGTCAGTATCAACCGTTACGCTAACCGCCTTGGGGTCGACCGAAATCACCTGACTTACTTTCACGCCGGCGCCCAGATCGAAGTCGGCCGGCTCTAAGTCAGCGGGAAAGTGCTGACCGTAGATCTTCATTGGCTCGCCTTTGGCCCCGGCCGGAAGAGAGATAATGTCGGTTCCAAGAACGGCAGTGCTCGCGTTGTCTCGCTGAGCTGAGATGGTGAAGCCAAACTCCTGGTAAGCTCCCCAGAACCAACGGCCCTGCAAGGTCGTCTGGTCCGGCGTCAGGGTCATTACCTGCCGTAGCGCGCCCAACTGCGCACTCTTAGCGGAACCCCGCCACTCGTAGCCGGTGTACAGAAACGACTTGCCGGGTAGCACCAACTTGTCGTTATCACGCACGCCCGTGAGTGTCGTTTCCGTCTTAAACTCCCCGGGGGCGACACGAGTCACAGTCATCTCGCCGAAGTACTTGCCTTTTCCCGGCGCACTCGCTGTCAGCAGCCAATGACCGCTGGGATCCGCGTCCGTCATCTGCGCTCGCCAATTTGACCAGGCCGATGAATACAAGCCGTAGTTCTTGCTGAAGTAATCCACCGCCTCGTCAACCGGCTGCTTTGGCTTCGGGGCATTGGGGTCTGTCCCGGGCGGCGAATGATCTGAGAAGGCCACAAACTGGCTGAGTGGGAAGTAGCCAATGTGCATGTTCTTCAGCAGGTGCCACTCGGCAGCGCTGCGATGCCAAGTCTGCGGCTTGGCCAACGAGTGGCAAGTTGTACAAGCGCGCTGAATGGCAGGGGTCGGAATTCCTTCTGTCTGGACCTGTCTCATCTCGAGAGACCAACGGAAAGGCTGAGTCTCTTCCGGGGCTAACCCATGCTCGTTTGCGAGATAGCGCACAATCTGGCGCGCATCATCCGGACCGAGGTTCAATCCGTTGAGTTGCACCATCCGCTTAATCGACTCCTGCCATCCTTCCGGAGTAGTTCTGATCCAGGAGATTCGGCTCAAATTGCCGTATGCATCGGCCGTGTGGCAACCACCGCATTTTGCAATCGTCAATCGATCAGTTACGGGGATGCCGCCTTCGGTTTCCGCCGTCGGGTCCGGTTTAGAAGGATCTGTTTTGGACGTGTCCTCGCACACTGCTAGTGCAGCAGTCGCCAGGATCAAGAGAAGTGTACTTGTGAGTCGCGTTCGCATCAGGTCCCTTAAGGCCTCAATCTAAAACTGAGCCGGAAGAGGCAACTAATGGGACGTGGTAGTTGCTGAAGACGCGCCGTGGCGATCTTCCAATGGCAGTGAAAAGATGATACACCCTCTTTAGCGGAACGGCAATAGCAGCCGAAAGATTTGTTTTTTGACAGCCGGCTTGCTTAGTGTTAGCATCCATTCCATCCGGGCAGCCCGAGTACGTCTGCAGGCAAGCAGGACGTCGCACCCTTTTCAGGATTCGATTCTCCACCCAAAAGCAGCAGAGGTGACAACGTGAGCAGCATGTATTCAACGGGAGAGTATCGCGAGTTTGCCGGGGCAGACTCCCGCTTTCTTTATCTGGTTCCGAGTGGCGGAATCTTTCAGCTGGACGAGCTAAGCGGCGCAGTTCTTGACCGGTTCCGTACCGGAGCGGCTTCCGCCGAACAAGTGGTGTCAGATCTACTTCCGCGAGGCTTCGCCCCCGACGACATTGCCGAAACGGTTCAGGAGCTGTTTGAGCTTCGGGCGCTTCGTGACGGTAAAGGGTTCGAAAACATTGTGCAGGAGCCGCCTGCCGACTTTCCCCTGCAGACGCTGGTGATGAACGTCACAAATCAGTGCAACCTTTCCTGCCAATACTGCTACGAGTTCGGCGCAGACAAGGTAGCGACGCCGGAAGGCAAAGCCAAGTTTATGGATTGGGAGACGGGCAGACAAACTGTCGACTACCTGATTCGTGAAAGTGGCAGCCGCAAGAATATCCACATTACGTTCTTCGGCGGCGAAACCTTGATGAACTTTCCGCTACTGAAGAAGATTGTTGGCTATGCGCGCGACGAAACAGCGAAGCGCGGCAAGACGATCGACTTCAGCTTAACCACGAACGCGACACTGCTCTCTACGGCCATCATCGAGTTTCTTTCCGAGAATGATATCGGGGTTACCGTGAGCATCGACGGCCCGAAAGCAACCAATGATCAGTTCCGCGTGTTTCCTAATGGGCGCGGCAGCTACGACATTATTGTACCGAAGATCCGCGAGTTGATTGCTCGACATCGCTCCCGTCCCATCGTGGCGCGTGTGACTTTGACCACGCCCGATGTCGATGTCCTTGGTATCTACAAGCACTTAAAGCATGACCTCGGCTTTTACGAAGTCGGCATCGCGCCGGTCACTACTTCGCCTGACCGTCTTTACTCCATAGGTGAACGCGGGATGGATAAGGTGTTAGATCAGTTCCGTGCGCTATCGCAGGAGTATCTGAGTTTCGCTCTCAAGAATCAGCACCATGGCTTTTCGAACGTAAGCGACACACTCTCTGAGCTGCACCAGGGCATCAGTAAATCGCATCCGTGTGGAGCCGGGCTGGGGCTAGTTGGCGTTGGACCTTCGGGGGACATTGCGCCATGCCATCGCTTTGTGGACTCTGATATTCACAAGCTTGGGCATATCAGCACGGGCATTGATACGGCTCGCAAAGCTGACTTCCTCGATCGTGGAAACATCGGCAACAAGTACGATTGCCAAACCTGTTGGGCGCGGCCGCTGTGCGCGGGCGGTTGTCACCACGAGGCTTTTGTTCGGTACGGAGACACCGGGCACGCGAATCTGCACTACTGTGACTGGATTCGCGACTGGACTGATATCTGCCTTGGCATCTATGGAACACTGGCTGACAGCAATCCTCGCTTTCTCAATCAATTTGCCGACAGAAAGGCTCAGTAGCCACTACTGAGCAAGAGCCATCACCGCGTAGCCGGTTGCTGCATCGGTCATGAAGTGCCCGATGTCTGTGGAGAGGTCTCTCTTCTTATTCAGTGAGTAGGCACGCCAGGAACCGTCCTCTTTCTTCTGGTGCTGTAAGAGCCAATTGCGTCCTGCGACCATTGCGTCAGACTGGTGCCTGGACGACGTGCTTTCAAGAGCCAGCGTGATCAAACCCGTTGCATAGCCGTCGCTCTCGGTCTCTTGAGCTGTGTTGTCGGATCGCGCCCAGGTCCCTAAACTCGAAAGGCTCCAGCCTCCATCGGAATGTTGCCGCTCGAATACGGAGTCTACGACTTGGCGCTGCTCTGCCTTACTCAGCAGGCCCGGCATGCGGCTTGATGCCCAGAGCACAACAACGCGATTCAACAGAGGTTGCTTGGGACCCTCGCGCTTTAGATAAGCCCGCAACGATCGAAAGTTCGACTGGATGGCTGGGTTCTTGCGATAGCCATCCGGAGCCCATCCAGTGGCGAGGGCCATGAACGTGGCGCCTTGGTACTGTGACTCTTCGCCCTCCCACGGCGAGAGATGAAACACCTGCCAATCCCAGGCTCCCGCGTGGTCGCCAGACTGCAGCTGCAAAGCCCATGCGGAGTCAAAAGCTTTCTGCGTTAAAGGGTCGAGGTGTTCCGACTGCGCGGCGTAGCTGGACAGGATGAGCGCATTGAGAACAGACTCTGTGGACCGCGATTCTCTGGACTTACCAGGACCGGCACTTGCATCCTGGTAGTAAGGCTGCACTTCGCTCCAGAGCGACACTCGCTTGCGAAGGTACTGAAGCATTTCACGTTCGGGAGCGGGCGTACTTTCATCGTTGAGGCTGGTGCGGAGTTTAGGCCGGGCCAGCGCATATGGAAGCATAGTGTGGCAAGAGATGCAGACCGTTCCATGGTCGCGCTGAGAGCCTGACCAACTCTCCCACCACGCTGCACGACCGTCCAAGTATTTAGCGGCTGCCCCTGGATTCCACGCCGAGGCTGAACTTTGTGCGGGAACGTTTGTGTCACTACCATTTGCTGCCCCGCCAAGATACTTCGCGCTTAGCGCAACTGACAGAACACAACAAATTGCGAAGCCGCTTTTCATAAGTCCTCTTTCCACGGAGAGTGATAATCGGCTTGCTTCGGGGCGAGCTCAATGTCGCCGTCAATGTAGCATGCTTCTCCCTCCACCATCAAGAGCTGTGCTACCATCCGGCCAGATTCTCCCTTCAAAGAAGAAGTCTGCAGCTGCAAGCTATCAAGGCTCAGTCTGCAGCGGCCTTGTTTGCCGCCTTGTTTTCGTCTATGGCATTCTTCACTGGACGTAATGGCAAACCACGGCCCCGGCTTCCACTTGCTTTGTTCCGGCGTGCGCTTGTTTTTCTGCGGCCGCACCGGTTACGCTTTCTGCCGCTGGTGGGAATCAGTTTTGTGTCTACTGCGGTTACCCTTGCGCAACCATACTTAACTAAGCTCCTGATTGACGATGCACTTCAACACCGAAGCTTCAGCAGTCTGCGGCTGTTTGCAATCCTCATGGGGATTTGCGCAGGGCTCTCGTTTCTATTGGGAATTCTTTCGACGTACCTGTATACGAAGCTTTCAGCCCTGATTTTGTTCGACATCCGACTGGCCGCGTTCCAAAAGTTGCAGGCGCTGTCACCTCAATTCTTTGCCAAGACCAAGGCGGGCGACATCGTTTCGCGGATCAACAATGACGTCAGCGAACTTCAGCGGCTTAGCTCGGACACACTCCTCTCTCTTCCCACCAATCTTCTGTTCCTGGTGGGTAACGCGGCTATGATGGTCTACCTTAATCCGCTGCTGTCATTGATCAGCATGGCTACAGTACCGGCCGGCATCTGGGCCATGCGCTCCTACCAGGGTCAGCTGCGCCAGCAAGTGCAGGATATGCGGGAGCAGAGCTCAAATATCGGCAGCCTCCTGATTGAAGCCATTTTGGGTATCCGGCTTTTGGTTGCATATAACGCTGGGGAGAGAAAGAATGGGGAGTTTCGGCGGCTGAACCAGAGCTTTGTGCAAAGCCTGCTCTCCATGCAGGTGACTTCGTTTTTAGCCGGCGCCATACCCAGTGCTGTTTTGACGGTTTCAGTGGCTCTGCTGTTTCTTTATGGAGGAAGCCTAGTGATCCGCGGGGCGCTAACGGTCGGAAGCTTGATGGCTTTCATGGCTTACCATGCGCGGCTTCTCTCTCCGGTGCAAAGCCTCATGGGTCTGTACTCAGCCTTGATCACGGGATCTGTTTCTCTTGGCCGCGTGTTTGAATTGCTCGACAAACGAGAAGAAGTGACCGAAGCGCCGGACGCAGTATCAGTGAAGCTTACCGAAGGGTCACTGGAACTAGATGCAGTTTCGTTTGCCTACGATGGACGGGCACCGGTATTGCTTGACTTGTGCTTTCGAGTAGAAGCCCGAAGTATCTGCGTGGTGGTTGGGCCTAGCGGCGCTGGTAAATCAACGCTGACCGATTTGCTGATCAGGTTCTACGAGCCATCCAGCGGGCGAATTCTAATCGATGGTTTAGACATCGGGAAATTAAGGCTCGCCGATCTGCGGAGTGCAGTGGCAACGGTGGACCAAACGCCCTTCTTCTTTCACGCATCCATCTCAGAGAACCTGCTGTTTGCTGCTCCGTCTGCGTCCGCTGCAGACTGTCGGCAAGCTGCTCGCCAAGCCGACATTGGCGATTTCATCGAGTCCCTTCCTGACAAGTACGAGACCGTGCTTGGGGAGCGTGGGTTAATGCTATCGGCAGGTCAGCGGCAACGGCTGGCAATTGCACGCGCGCTGTTACGACAACCTCGCATCTTGGTTTTGGATGAGCCGAGTGCGGCGCTCGATCCCCATGCAGAGTTTGCACTAAGTGAGACATTGCGCAAGCTTGCCGCTTACTGCACTGTTCTGATTGTGACGCATCGTCCGGCGTTGATCGATATTGCAGATCAGGTGATTGTTTTAGAGGGTGGACGTGTTGTCGAAAGCGGCCGACCGCAACAGCTGCTTGCAACGGGATCAGCCCTCTTGCGACACTTTCGAGAGAAGCTTGTAGAGGCTCGGCTACCAGCATGATCGAAGGAGGCAGCGTTCATGCCGTTCGTATTGGAGTGATCGATAGCGGCGTCAATCCGCGGCACCCTCACGTGCGGCCCATTGCAGGTGGCGTACATATCTTAGAGAGCGGAAGCGACCAGGACTTTGTAGATGTTCTCGGCCATGGTACGGCAGTGACCGGAGCGATCCGTGAAAAAGCTCCGGATGCGGATATCTTTGCGATCAAAGTTTTTGACCGCGCACTAGTCACCTCCGGGCGAGCTCTCCTGCGAGCGCTGGACTGGTGCCTCGATCAAA
>CALMAV010000173.1:12164-14227 GCA_937859895.1 uncultured Bryobacterales bacterium
GGACCTGATTAACCTCTCGCTGGGAACACTAAATGAGGCGTATCGGAATGGCTTTCTCCTCCGGGTTGCAAGGGCTGCGGAGATTGACTGCCGAATTGTGGCTGCTTACGAGATGAATGGCAGTCCTGCTTTTCCTGGTTCATTGCCCGGCGTAGTCGGAGTTATTGCGGACGAAGGGTGTCCGCGCGAAGCATTTGTGCAACGGGAACTGAACGGTACAACGGTGTACGCTGCCTGTGGCTTTCCCCGCCCCATCCCCGGTCTTCCACCTGAGCGCAACTTGAGCGGGGTGAGTTTCGCAGTTGCCAACGTGACAGGATTGCTTGCTGCAACTTTGCACTTCCACCACGTCTCACTATCAGAGGAGAAGGGCCTTGTTTTCGACTGTCGCAGTACAGGGTGACGGGGTTGCGGCATGCTGCTGTGTTCAGCTACTCCACAACAGCAATGTCGATATCCATGTTGAACGCAGCAGTCGCCCCTCTCAGTTAAGCGTCCTAGTGAGCCCCGGCACTCAGCGCCTCCTCTGTGACGTCTTCGGCAACCCTAGCCTGCTTAATGATCTTCCAATTATCAGCAAACGTGTTGTTCTCTGGGGCCGGCAGCAGGAACCAATTACTCTTCCACACTCTGGTCTTGCGATGTCTGAAGCTGATTTACTGCAGCGGCTTTGGAGTTGCATAAAAGCCGTTGACCGGCCATCAATAGATATCCCAGATTGGCGGCTTATTTCACGAAAGCAACAGCTGTCCGGTGAGGAGCAGAAGTTCGGATCGCGTGTTGCGGCAGCTTTACAAGTTGATCTGAAACAGACAGCAGATAGTGAGTCTTGCTGGGTTGAGTCGCTCCCTGATGGATGGCTGTTTCTACTGCCCTCCGGCCTTGGAAGGGGATCGCTGCTTGGGGTGGGAGGCACTCCGGATGCACTACTCGGGCAAAGCCGTCTTGTCGCTGAGCAAGTGGACTCGTTGACTGAGACTCCGGTCGCTTTTCCAGCTTATCCGAGGATTGCTGATCGCTTGTGCGCCCCAAGTTGGTTCCTTTGCGGGACGGCTGCTATGGGATTTGATCCTATTTGCGGCGAAGGTGCTGGTAACGCGGTTCGCCAGGCTATCCTGGCCTCAGCTGTCTTGCGCGCTATCCAACACGGGGCCGACGTTCAAAGCCTTCTCCACCATTACTCGTCGCGACTTATGGCCGGCTTCCTGCGTCACCTTCAAAACTGCAGAGCGTTCTACCTTACTGCGCGAAACGGACAATGGTGGGACGCTGAACTGGCGCAGTTGGAAGCCGGCATTAAGTGGACGTCAGATCATCTGTCCCAAATACCGCCTGCTTCTTTCCGGCTGGTCGATTTTAGTTTACAGCCGTTGATAAACGCCGGGGTGGAAACTCTAAGAGAATAAATTTGGGCTGAGACGGCGGAAGTTGAACCCGCTCTAGGAGCCTGTTGAAATAAAATTTTTGTCGGTGGGCCATAGCGAAGGGCGGGTTTGGCTACCCAATGTTTGCTCCTGGTACTTATGTTCATGGCCGAAATGGGTTTATCCGATGCCGACGGTGGAGTTGAGAAGCATGCCCAACATAGAACGGCTTTGCACGCTAGAAATAAGGCGTGCCTGTAAATCGTTGATGGAACAATGGCGGAGAGAGTGGGATTCGAACCCACGGTAGAGTTTCCCCTACACACGCTTTCCAAGCGTGCTCCTTAAACCGCTCGGACATCTCTCCGGAGGTGTATGGTTTCCACATTGGTCTAGCTTGAACGCTAGACCGGGGTCGCCCGGGTGGGCGCTGCGGTCAAACTCCCCCAGTCTAGCATCCAGGCCAGTGTTCCTAAACCAGATCGAACTTCTCGGTATGGAGCGTCGGATCGCCTGTTACCAGCACTGGGCGGCCCAGCGTCTCCTCCATCTCCTCCAGGAAATGATTGCTGCTGGCTTTCAGAACCTTGGCAACATCGGGATGAACACGCAACATTGCATCCTTGCCGTCCATTGCTTTGGCAATCTTCTGCGCCTCGATCAGGATCTCTCCAATGGTAGTCTGCACGCTCTTTACAT
>CALMAV010000174.1 GCA_937859895.1 uncultured Bryobacterales bacterium
ATCTCGCCAAGATGGATCTGCCCTACGTAAACCTGCCGTGGCTGGGCGCGAGCCTAACGCCACTTGAGGCGCACACGCCTGAGATGAAGGAGGTTCTGACCGTTTCAAATGAACTCGTCGACGAACTGCTCGCGGCAGACTACATCGCGATCAGCACACCGGTCTACAACTACAACATCCCCGCCAATTTGAAATCCTACGTTGACCATATCGTCCGCAAAGGCCGCACGCTCGGCTCCACCGGCGAAGGCCTGGTGCACGGCAAAAAGTGTACCGTCCTGATGGCCTCGGGCGGCGTCTACACGGAAGGTTCGCCGATCCGCGATCGCGATATCGCGACCATGTACCTGCGGTTGATTCTCAAGGTCATCGGCATCGAAGATGTAACGTTCGTTGCAGCTGGCGGCAGCAAAGTCGTCGACATGGGTCAGCAATCGCGTGAGGAGTTCCTCGCTCCCTTTGAACCCGTGCTCTTGGCAGCAACTCAAGCGTAACCCGCACCAGGAAGTAGCTCCGGGAGGAGCAACATGGCAACGAAGCCCTTATCTCTTACCCCTGTGGCTCAGCCCCTTCCGGATTCGGCGAGCGTCGGCGCAGCTTGTCTGATTGTGTCCGATCTCCAACGCTCGCTGGACTTCTATGCCGGAGTGACCGGGCTCGATGTTCTATCACAGGAATCAGCATCAGCGCAGCTTGGCGTAGCTGGAGATCAGAAGGTGCTGCTTGAGTTGGAACAGAGGCCGGGCGTTCACCCACTCAAGGGCAAGCGCCTCGGCCTGTACCACACGGCTGTTCGCCTGCCATCGAGGGCCGATCTAGCCAGCTTTGCAAAGCATCTCTACCACCGCGGTATCCGTGCGGGAAGCAGCAATCACCTGGTAAGCGAGGCCTTTTACCTGATCGACCCGGATGGTTTGGAGATCGAGATCTATGCGGACCGTGACCGCTCTGAATGGCCGTGGCGGGGCAGCGAACTGGATGCGGCCGTGTTGCCGCTTGATTGGCGTGACCTGCTTGAGACTCCGCACAGCCCTTGGACGGGCGTACCGAGCGGAACCACCATGGGTCACATTCACCTGTATGTCGGTGATCTGGAGAAGGCCGACCGGCTTTATCGCGTCGGGCTGGGCATGAATCCGCGGACGCGCAGCATCCCCGGTGCGCTTTTCCTCGCGGTCGGCGACTACCACCACCATGTGGGGTTGAACACCTGGGCCGGCCAAGTACCTCCAGCCATGGCGAGCGATGCACGGCTTGGGTGGTGGAGCCTGAAAGTACCTGAAAAAGAAAAACCTTCGTTGCAGGAAAGAATGCTTCAGTTTGGCTGGCTGCTCGGGCCTGGTGACTCGTTTGTGGATCCGTGGGGCATCACGCTGCGGTTGCTCCATAAAACGTAAGGGCGCACCGGTGAGCGGGTCCTGCAGTGAACGGACGCCTTGTGGCTTGACTGAACCTTCCTTGAGAATAGAAGCAGGAACCTTCAATCACAATTGTCGGAGCTGGCCTAGGTGGTTTGATTCTTGCGCGTGTTCTGCACGTACACGGCGTTCCGGTCACGATTTACGAAGCGGAAGCGTCACTACAGTTTCGAACGCAAGGTGGAATGCTGTACATCCATGAGCAGAATGGGCAGCTCGCATGAAGGCTACGGAAATGTACGACGAATTTCTCAGCATCATCCATCATGGCGGCCAGCAGACGCGCATCATGGATCGGACCGGTCGCCTGCTCTTCGATGATCCTGATGACGGTACGGCGGGTCGCCCCGAGGTTCCACATGGTGAGCTTCGGAGGATTCTGCTTACATCCTTGCCCTCCGATATGGTGCGCTGGGGCCATAAGCTGCAATCAATCAAAGCACTCGAAGGCTGTCGGCATGAGCTGATCTTGCCGATGGACGGTCCGCGACGACTGACCTGCGTCGAAAGTGCATGAATGTCCTTCTCGGTATAGCGTGCATTTTCACAGAGACTAGCGGATGTTGGAAGGCACACAGCAGAGATCGGTCACTATGCGACTTCTGCTGCTCTCGAAGACCTACTCCTGATCCGCAACGAAAACCGCTGTTGTGAGCGGAGGAATCGTTGCAATTCCACCCTTTTTGTCAAACGTCGATTGTCTGACGATTGGATCTGACGAGCGCTGCTGCGCCGAATGCAGATGCAGCTTGATCTCTTTGAGGATCGGGTCTGTGTAGGTCACGGATTGATTGCTTGCATTGAAGAAGACCACTAGATGTCGTGGCCCTCCATAATTGCGACCGCCATCATCGAGTTTCATGACAATCAGCCCGGGTATCTGGTTCTGGCCAGTGTTGAGGAAAGTTAGATTGCTTTGCACTTCCGCTGACGTGGACATTCGGAAGAGGCCTGTGCTGTAGCGAATTTTAAGGAATTCCTCAAATGCATTCGCCGCGAGGCCGATGGTCGCCGCACTCGGCTTCAAAGCGGCGTTTGCCAACAAAGGTCGCTCAAACGTCCACTGCGCCTGATTAACATTGGCTAGAGGAAGCCCGATGCCCCAATTATTGCCCTGGCCCGTCCAGTCGATCTTGTTGAACCAGTCACCGGAATTGTAGCTGCCGTTATCCATGTCTTTGGACCGCAGCAAATCGTCTCCGGCATTAAAGAACGGAATACCTTGCGCAAGCGCAACCAGACTCAAGGCGACGATTTGGCGGCGGGCACGCTGCTCGATTGTGTCTGCTCCAGCGCTCTTGATCTGGATTGCGTCGAAGAGCGTCTGATTGTCGTGCACCGAAACGTAGTTCACATCTTCAAGAGGGGAGGCGGCATAGCCCGCCGGCTGACCGCTGTAGGTCAACTGAGATGCGGTAACGACCTGACCGAGCGCGTCAGTGAAGCTGAAATTTTTTAGCGCGCCGGCCAGCGAAATACGAATTAAGTCCTCGTCGTTGAGCAATGCTGTTCGCTGGTCGGCAAGTCCGGTGTTCTGGCTGGTGTAGCTGCTGGGATCAGTAAAGAGTCCGGTGGCATAGCCCTGCACCGGAAAGTCGGTGCCGAAGATGTAACCACCACGCACACTATCGCGAAGGCGATCGTTGAAGCTACCAATGCCAGTCCCGTAAAGATTGATCTGGCTCGCATTGGGTCCGATTGCATTGTTGGCTGCTTCTGCAATCTGAAAGCCTTCACCGTAGATGTAGATCTTCCTGCCCTCAACCCCGTCCTTTTCCAGAGTCAACCCATTGAGTGCGTTGCGAATGTCCATCATGTTGTAGACGAAGTGCAAGCCCATGGCGTCAAAACGGAATCCATCGATCTTGTACTGTTTTGCGTTAAGCACGACAGTGTCGATCATGAGCTTCTCCATCATCTGGTGCTCGCTCGCTGTATCTGCACAGCAGGACCCGGTTTCAAGAACACCGTTGGCGTCGAGGCGATGGTAGTAGTTTGGCACTAGTTCGTCGAGGTTCGCAGAGGGCGTCTGGCCGCTGGTGTAGGTGTGATTGAACACAACGTCTTGAATGACGCGCAGTCCTGAAGCGTGTAACCCCTCTACCATTTCACGGTATTCTTTTACCCGGGATGTGGGATCTTTCGCATATTGACCAGCTGGCGCCATATAGTGAACAGGATCGTAGCCCCAGTTGTAAGCGTCAGCCTTTTGAACTTTCTGCACGTCTGCTTGTTGTTGCTGACCATCGGGCGGGTAAGGAGCTAAGTCGCCAGGGTTGCTCCAGGTTGACTTGTCCTCGCTCACACTTCCAAAGTGAAAGGAGGGGAGTAGGTGTACGCCCTTCAAGCCGGCTTGAGCAAGGGCGGCGAGATGACGCATGCCGTTGCTCTGCAGGTGGGTGAAGGCCGCATAGGTGCCCTGGTCTGGCGCGGGTACGGTGGCGTCGCCCACGCTGAAGTCCCGGATGTGCAGTTCGTAGAGACTTGAATCACTTAGACTGCCCAGCGCAGGTGAACTGACCTGATCCCAAAGGTGCGGTTTGTTGGAGTCGCCATCGAGGTCCGTGATTCGCGACATGGTTCCATTCAGAGAGAGATCTATTGAGTACGGGTCAGTGGTTATATTGGTGTGAAGGCTTTGATCCGACGCAACAAAAACCTTGGCGGCGAACTGGTAATATCTTCCAACCCATCCGCTGTCACCCTTAGCAACCCACACCCCGCCCCGCGGCTGCATCGAAATTCGTTGTTGCGGCGCTGTGTCCGTCTCGTGATCAAAAAGCAAGAGCGAAACGCTTTGCGCAGTGGGAGCCCAGACACGAATTCTTACCGGCGCTGGCTGTTCACCATCCGCCTCGTCAAGATCAAGAGGCTGATGAATCACCACACCGAGTTTTCCCTTATAGGCGAGCAGCGCGTCCAGAGCGCCGAAACTCTGTACGCCTGTCGTGTACTTGAGAGCGCCGTCTGAAGCAGAGGCTGTGACCTGCAACTGGCCTTTCAGGAAGGCCGTGAGAGACTTGGGATCGACATTTGGCGGCAATTTGAAAAGGGCATAGCTGGATAGCTGCGGATAGCGCACGAGCTCATCAGCAGTCAGGGTACCGCTGTACGGAGTGAGTGGTATTGCAGTCCCGCCGGTGAGCCCAGTTGCGGTGATCTGCAAGCTGGCGGTAGGACTCGAGGTCAAAGCATAGGTGTAGCCGTCGTGCGTGTAGATCGACTGCAAGGCAATCGTTGAGGCATCGATCCAGTAAGCCTGCAATTGGTTGAATGCGCCGCTGAGCAGCTGTGCGGCTGTGGGCTGCTGAAGGAAAACAGTTTGGTTGCCTGAGATCACCCAGCCTTCCAGTTGCGAAGGAATCTGCAACGCCTGATCCTGACCTGGATCCTTCACGCCTGTCGTGCAATTGTGGATAATAAAACCCAGATAGCCATTTGTTACTGAAACGTCGAAGTACGGACCGGAGTTGTCATACCCCGCGAATTGGTCCTCGGTGACGCAAAAGCTGCCTGTCGGATCTGTAGTAGCACCATAAACATAGAGGCTCCAATTGTTGTAGTTGCCGTCCGGCCGGTAATAGTGAATGCGCGCTTTGCCCGGAGGAATGGCCGGACTCGTACCGATGGGCGGTTGGTATGTGAGCATTCGATCGCTGCCCGAAAGCTCCCAAAACTCCTTACCTTGAGTTGCGGGATCAACGTATTGGTTTGGTCCGGGATCTTTCACGGTGCCGTTGTGAAGGATGAGACCTACATTCTGGGCGTTGGCCGTCACTCCAACGTCGAAGTAGGCGCCGAAGCTGTCTTTTCCCGTTACCGGTACCGGGCCCGCCTGAAAGTTATTTGGTTCCGTCGTGTCGAAGAACGCATAGATCGCCCAACCGGCGTAGTTGCCGTCTGGTCGAAAGTAGTGCACACGTATATCACCGGCGGGGATTGCTGGTAGTGTTTGCGCGAAAAGGGGTGAGACTGTCACGACGCTGCAAACAAGAAGGAGGAAGAATCTCACAATGCGAGTTAGAAACGGCGCAACAGTCATGACAAACTCCTGAAGACGCGGAACATCATCTTCGAACGACTCCCTAGAACAAGGAACCGAAAGCGTCAGTCGAGCTGGCGCTCCGGTTCACTCAGGCGATCTAAAAAACGAGACGAGCGGCTATCTGAATCTTTCGTGACGAGCTGCGAAGCCCCGTAATGGCGCCAAACACAGTCCCTGCGTCTACGTTGCTCGGATTTGCAAAGCTCGGCGTGTTTGTCACGTTGAACGCGTCGCCATGAAGCTCCAACTGCTTACCTTCAGCGATGTGGAGATTTTTTTGTATCCCGAGATCCATGTCGCGGAAACCGGGTCCGTACACCGCGTTGCGGCCCAGAGTACCTACGCGCGTGTAAACGAGGTTTTGGGGGTTGTCGGTTGCCTTTTGATAGGGAAGATTGGCGGAGTCGAACGAGGAGGGATCAAACCAGTGAGAGAGCGTCTTCGGATACTTAATCGGGCCAACCTGGTCAGGCCGGTTTGTCACCTGCTGCTGGCCGCTGCCGCCTGCTTGAATGTCGACTGGTTGTCCCGTTGAGAGCTGAACAATATTGTTCACCTGCCAGCCACCAATCAACAGATCCAGTGCATGATTCGCGTTTCCGCCGAAACGCTGACCTTTTCCGAAGGGAAGGCTATAGACAAACGACGAACTGAAGATGTGCCGTTCGTCCTGGCTGGAATTGCCGTAATTCGCAGCCTGGTCGTAAAACAGCAGGACGGCAACAGGAGTTCCGCCGTAAGGACTGTTGGTGTTGTCGAGCGCATGCGACCAGGCGTATGAAGCTGTCGCAAGAAAGTTTGCGGCGCGATGCTCATAGTGCAGTTGCAGTCCGTTGTAATTGGAGCTGCCGTTGTACAGGTTATAAGTGATGCCGCCATCTTGATTTGCGTACGGCCGAGTCGTCGCACCAATGTGGTAGGCAGTCAGGTTATAGAAGGTGGAAAGCCGGTCTCCATGCGTACCGACATAAGCAGCGCTGAAGACATCCCGCGGACTGAGTTGCTGTTGTAATTGCAAATTGTACTGCTGCAGGCGGCTGTGCTGGTTGTTGACGTTGATTGCCGTGCCTCCAAGGCCCGCCGGAGGATTCGCAGGGTTGAATGTGGCGGTGGTAGCCGGCAATGGCAGTGCAGACGTTACGGCCGAAGGACTGGTATAGCCAGCGCAGGAATTGGGCGCCTGCTTTTGTGCAGTCTGACCGCTCAAAGTGATGCAGTACCCATCTTGTGCCAAGAAGTAATTGTTTCCGCTGAAGGGACCGTTCTGCCCCAACTGATTATTGATGCCACCATAATCTGGAAAGTAGAAGATGCCGTAGCCGCCGTGGAGCGCTAGTTTCCCATTTCCGCTGAGGTCATAGGCAAAGCCAACGCGGGGTGCAAAGTTTGCATAATCCTGTTTGACGATGGTTTTGGAGACACCATTCACACCCGCCTCGAGCACCTGTCCGTTCGTTACGTCGAACGAACTCTGTTGATTGTGAGCCTCATACGGCCAAGTGATGAGGTCATAGCGAATGCCGAGATTCAGCGTGAGCCGCTTGTTGACGCGCCAGTCATCCTGGGCGAATAGGCCATCTTCTTGGTTGATATTCGAGAAGAAGCCGGTCTGCGCCCCGATCTGGTATTGGCTTACGCCGCCTACAAGGTATTCACTCTCGTCGTACCCGGTGAAGAGCTGCGGGCTGTAAAAGAGGCCGCCCTTTCCCTCGATGGGCCGGTAGTAGTTAGTGACCCGACGAAGAAGTGTTCCGCCAACGCTGAGTTGATGGTTGTGAACAGTAAGACCTAATGTGTCGGTAACCTCGTAGATGTTCTGCGGCACTTCAAACGGACCATAATCGCCCGTGTACTGGAGTTCGGTGCCGTACCCACCCGTCAGAGGGCCTCCTGTGTTCACCGCAGCACCTAGGGTCGTATTTTGGATCCCAAGGATTGCACCCGTAGAAGTCCCGTAGTTGGGAGGCAGGTAGCCGTAGTTATCACGGTTGTACGCAATGCGGGTCTCGTTGACGGCACGGGGAGAGAACGTGTGCGTGTATCCAAGGTCATAGCCACGGCCATGGAGGTAATTCTGCTGACCTGAAGCGTTCAAAAGGGGAGCAGTTCCGTTCTGGGCAAGTTGCGAATTCTGATTCGAACTGGTGTTGTCGTAAGAAAAACGGAAGAAGAACAAGTCGCTGCCTGAGGCGTTCCAGTCTAGACGTGTATCAAAGGTATTGTACTTACCGACTTGCGTTTGCTGGTAGAAGTAGTTTCCGATAAGCCGATCCGTGCGGGTGGGCAGCGGAAAGGCATTAAGGTAATTCACAGAGACGGGGTTGAGACGATTCGTAGGAATGATGTTGCCCGCGAAAGGGGCACAGGTAAGGGGATCAAAAATCTGACCTTTGCTGCCGGTAGCAGGATAGACGCTGTTTAGAGCGCCAGAATTAGGATAGCAGTTTGGAAAATATGTGGTGTAGAAGGGGGCCGCCCCGTTTGTAATGCCACTGCTCGCCAAGACCGGATCAAGCAACTCAGTGAAGTTTCCTTGGCGCATCAGCGCGGTCGGCACGGTATCGTAGCCGCTTCCCGCAGGCTGTTGATAGCGCGTCCCTTCGTAGTCGCCGAAGATGAAGAGCTTGTTCTTGATGATGGGTAATCCAGCTGAGCCACCGAACTGATTTCGGTTATATGGAGGCTTGGGTCCAGCGGGCGAGCCATTGTATGGAAAAGAGTAATTTGGGTTTGCCGCCCATTTGTTGCTGCGATAGAAATCAAACGCCGAACCGTGAATCTGGTTGGTGCCGGACTTGATGGAAGCGACAACCAAGGCTCCGCCAGCTCGGCCATATTGTGCCGGTGCTACGCTCGTGTCGACCTTGAACTCCTGAGTAGCGTCTACGGGCGGGAAGAACAGGATGACATTCTGGAGACTGTCATTGTTGTCGACGCCGTCCAGGATGAAGTTGTTCGCTTGAGGGCGCGTCGCGTTAACGGAGAGTGCGCTTCCGCCAGTGTCTCCATGCCGTCCTGCCGTATCCTGGCCCTGTTCCGCATAGGCCCCCTGCGTCACACCCGGGGTAAGTAAAGCGAGGTTAAGGGCATTACGACCGTTTAAGGGTAGCTCGGTGATCTGCTTCGATTCAATTGTCTCGCCCAGAGTCGGGTCCGAGGTGTTCACCAGCGAAACCGCATCCGTGACGTTGACAACGGTCTTCTCCGCTCCAAGCTTCAAAGAAAAATTTAGAGTCAGACTTGTTGTGACACGGACCGTAAGCGCCTGGGTCTGAGTCTGAAACCCTGGAGCCGCTACGATGGCGGTATAGTCGCCTGCTGGAACAGCTGGTACGTTAAGCTCGCCATTCGCGTTGGAACTCCCGACCAGTCTTAATCCTGTCGCGTTGTTCACAAGAGTGACGCTAGCTTTAGGGATCGCGGCACCGGTGGTGTCGCTGATGGTGCCGATGACCCTGCCTGAATCACTTTGCGCTAAAGCAGTAGGCACTATCGCTATAAGAAGCGTTACCGCTGTGAACAACGAACGCGCGAGCCGCGAAGGAATGATGGAACGAAACGATTTCCTGGTCATTGGCTTTCTCCAAAAGTTCTCAGCCGCTATCAAATCGCGCTTCTAGGCGCGTGGACAACATGTAACGGCTCGACTGTCACCCTCCTCTCATTCGTGATTTGTATGCAATAGCTACTGCATTCTCTTTACATACTTTTGCACCTTCACATCGAATTCTTTTAGAATGAATGGGTTAGCTGGAAGTATTCCCGGGCAAACCAGTTATATACTTAGGCGTCGCAGGAGGAGACCCAACTTGCCGGCTGGAGCGAAGACGGACCGAGTTACGTTTGGACTCTTCGAAGCGGACCTTCGCTCTGGAGAGCTGTGGAAGGCCGGATATAGGGTCAAGCTTCCGAGACAGCCGTTTCGAGTCCTGGCAATGCTTCTCATCAGAGCCGGTGACATCGTCACTCGAGAGGATCTTCAACGTGATATCTGGGGGGAACACACAAATGTCGACTTCGACCAAGCCATAGCTGCAGCCATCAACAAAGTGCGGGAAGCCTTGGGGGATTCTCCAGAAAATCCGCGTTATATCCAAACACTCACGAAACGCGGCTATAGATTCATTGCACCTGTTGCGTCAGCGCAGGTAGAGTTGGCGATTGCTCTTCCAAGACAGAGTTTTCAGAGTTCAACTTTGGAGACCGAAGACCCCGTGCCGATTTCACCTCTGGTGGATGCGATTCAGGGTGGATCCACTCGAGTATTGTCATCACTGTCGACTCCAACGTCCGAGTTCAAAGTACAAACACCAGATGAGGGAGTCAACGGAAGCGGTCTTGGGCATCAGCGTGCTGCCGTCATCAAAACTTCCACAAGAACTTCTATAAAATGGCTCTCTGCGGATGGTCATCGGTCGTGGTTCCTGTATGTGTGGCTAGCCCCAATCATGCTGGCCCTAGGCACAATCATTTCATACGTTTTTCTGCCACAAGCACTGCCAACCCCCCCTTTCCGCATCGATCAGGTGAGTCACTACGTACCCATCTCACTCGGTCCGCCGAACCCGGAAAGCTTCTTGACAATGGGGATGGATGGTGATCAGGTGCTGACATCAGTTCTGATAAATGGCCGCCCACGCTTATCGGCAATCGATGTCGAGACTGCGGAGGTTCGCGCTATAGAGGTTCCAGATGAGATCTCTGCCAACTCGTTCGCTGACATTTCAAGAAACGGTTCTCGGCTCCTTCTTCGAAGTCAGCAGTCTACAGAGTCAGAGCAGCCTCTTTGGGTGGTGCCGTCAGTGGGAGGCAGCGGGCGTCGTGTTCCTGGCGTACTCGCACATGACGCCGCTTGGATGCCCGATGGGGTCAGCATCCTCTATGCGACCAGCAATGAGCTGGCCGTTATAGGCCCAAACGAAGATTCTTCCAAGGCATATGCAAAACTCCCTGGCCGCGCTTTTTGGTTAAGATGGTCCCCCGATGGGAAGTTGTTGAGGTTTACTTTGTTCGACCCAACTACTCACGCCGCCGCTCTTTGGGAGATTGGAAGTGAAAGTCACACGCCCAAACCGCTTCCCATTCCGCAATTAACAAGCTCTTCCGCTTGTTGCGGGGTATGGCTTCCAGATGGCAGGTCGTTTGTCTTTCAAGCGAATGACAACCTCTGGCAGCTTCAAGGCTCTGGGCCTCGAGCAAAGCTGGTTCAGCTCACCAATGGACCACTTCGCTTCCTCTCCCCTGTCGCTTCCCGAAGTGGCAGCCGAATCTTCTTTATTGGCTTGGAACCTCCTTCTGGCCTGCAGCAATACGAGCCTGAACGGAAGGCTTTCGGGCCGGCACCTGGTTTCCTCGCGGAAGCTAATCGTATTGACTATTCAAGGGACGGCAAGTGGGTTGCTTGGACGGACATTCACGAGAAGCTCTGGCGCGCGCGCACGGATGGTTCGGACAAGATCCGTCTAACCTCCGATGCGTTGGAAGTCTTCCTTGCGCATTGGTCACCAGACGGAAGGCGTCTGGCGGTTATGGCGAGGAAACCCGGGAGTATTTGGCAGATTTACCTTGTGGATGCAAGCGGCGGCAAAGCCGAAGCGCTCCTCAACGAAGCGCGCAACGCTGCAGATCCCGGATGGTCTCCGGACGGCGCAAGCCTCGTGTTTGGACGAGAGCCGGATCTGATGGGCAAGGAAAGCGGCGCCCGTACCATCCAAGTCGTTAACCTGTTGACACATCGAGTTGAGGAACTGCCAAGCTCAGAAGGCCTTTTCAGCCCACGATGGTCTCCCGATGGCCGCTGGATCGTGGCACTTGCCTCAGATCAGAAGATTGTAAAACTCTACGACGTTGTCCGAGGACGATGGAAGGACCTTGCCGCGACAAGTGCGGCGGACCCTGTATGGAGTTTCGATAGTCGAGCTGTCTATATACATGCTTTCCTGGCCGATCGCGAACCGCTTCTAAAGATAGAGGTTCCTACTGGAGCAATTCAAGTCATCGCCGATCTTGGAAACTTCCCGAATGGCGAGGCTGCAAATTACTTTTTTGGGGGAATTACACCGCGTGGCGCTCCTCTCGTCCAGCCTCGCGTCGGAACGGGTAATCTTTATACCCTTGATTCATCGATCCACTAGGGATAGCTATTAACCTATCGGGTGCCTCACCGCGAGAGGAGAATTACGATGCCGTCAGTCTTTACCCATGGCATTCCGAATGACTCCATTGATCAAGTCGCTGATGGTGATGAACCAAACGATATGGCTCCTCTGGTTCGGCTACGACGTTCTGTGCTCGATGACTAAATTGGCTTTGCAGTCGTTCCAGCACACGCTGCGCGAAACTGACTCTCGAATCCCTCTTGTCAACTAGGAAACCTACGAGCTGTCGGGCAAGAATTTGAAGATGGAATGGCCTCAAATCAGTTAGTGAGCACACCGGACCGTTAGCGTCAGTTGAGCATACCTAGACGGCTTGCTTCTGACAAGCGACTGCTGAGGATTTACACATTCGTTAGGAGAGTCTGACGATAGAATCTGTGCTTCGGCAGGTATGATCGGTAAGGTTGAGCAATACCCCGGAACACCCGATGAACATCTACATTGACGAATCAGGAACCTTCGGCTGGCGCAATCCCGAGGTGTCGCTCTTTTGTAGAGTCGTCGTTCCCGACCGTACTTTAGAAGCGCTCTTCGAGCGCTCGCCCAGTGGCGGCAATGGCTTATCGGTAGGAGCAGACGGGAGATTAAGGACAGCCAGCTGACTGGATCTCAACTCTCATCCTTCGTTTCTCAAGAGTCGCCCCCGAACGATCGTGACATTCGGCCTGCTTGCCGTGGGATCAACACCTCTATAACTCAGGAGAGGGTGGTCGTTCGCCTTAGAGAACAAGCCGCCATCATTCTGGATGAATGCTCCCGTCTCGCGGAACGTCATAACAACGCCCGGCTGCAGGAACAATATCTGCAGATGTGTGGCTGGATGAATCCGGAGCGCACAAAATCTGCTGTGGCTCATCGGAGCTGCTGACGCAGTTATCGACAGTCTACCGGCGGGCGTCGTTCGATTCTTAGAATCAGAGGATGACTCCGAATTCTCCTACAGGCACACCCTTGAACGCCGCGATGATGTTTTTGCAGAGAGCTGAATTTATTTCGTTGGAGAGAAGACAGCGATTCGAGGATGAGCGATGAGACTTGCATAACCTACGTAGACCTTGTGTGAGACTGGATCTACCGCTAGCGTATGTGCGCCGTAGTGAGTGCGTATTTCGTCAAGCACCCGGTATGCATCCGAACTGTCCTGTTGAATGACGGTCAATTTTCCGGCCCCTCCGGCGGAGTAGATTCGGTGAAGTATCGGATCGAATGCAACCGAATCAGGCCCTCCCCCGATCTTAAGCGACGTAACGACTCGATGCAGGTCCAAATCGAAGACGACCAACATAGCGTTCCCCGAGCAAACCGCAAAGAGACGCCGCAGACTTGGGTCAATGACCATGCCTGTCGGTCCTTCGCAAGGAGCAAGAGGCCAGCGTCCTACGATCGTTCGTTTACCAAGATCGATTGCTGCTAACGAATCAATGTCCTCAAGATTCTGATAGAGCAGGTCGGTTTTAGGGTCCTGTGCAACAAACTCAGGCTTTCCAGGAAGAGGGATCGTTCCGACCGTCGAGCGTGTCTCGGGGTCAATCAAGGTTGCCAGCTTTGCATCGCCATTGGCGACGTACACGAGCTTTGCTGACGGGGCATAAACGATAGCGTCCGCGTCGTCTGCCACCGCAATGGCCTGAAATTGTTGGAGAGTCCTTGGATCGAAGACCTGAACCATGTTCTCTTCACTTCTTGTGAGAAAGGCTATGTTGGCTTCGCGAAATAACGCGATTCCATGAGCCGCACCGGCACCAGGCATCTCTGTAACGTGGCTGCTAGACGGCCGATCAGCATTCAAGTCGATCTTGAATAAGGACCCTGTTGATTCGCTGGTGACGAATAGGGCTTTTCCGTCTAGCGTCAGATAGTCAAGGACGTTGAGCAGCCCATGCTTTGGGAGCACAACATACCCCTCGAAGGTCATGAAGCTGGATTTGCCAGGTGTTCCCGGATAAGTAAGATACATGCCCCCCACTGAAAGACACACGAGGATCGCGGTTGCAAGCACCGCTGTGATTTGAAGACCTCGTTTGATGAATACATTCATTCTGCCTCCTGCTAAATTTCTCGATTATGTTGATCACTAAGCTGGTAAAGCTGGAGAATGATTACGGATCTTCTGCTCGTGCAGAGTTGTTCAATCCAAGCGGCCACTTATCGTGTTTTGTAAAGCTGTCCGCGGTGCGTACTACGGTGCCCCAGCGGGAGGGACGTTCGTTGTAAGACGTTTGGAGAAGAATTCTTGAATGATAGTTCCACCAGCTTTTCCGGCAATACCGATCAAAGCATTGGTGAAGACTAGCCCCACGCCTCGGTCCGCATGAGGATAGTACAAATTGGAGAGGGCACCGGAGCCAATGTCACCTAGAAAATAAGAATAATTCGGCATCGTCTTTCCGCTATCGCTGCGAGTAACAATTGCAAAACTTGCCGCGTGGATTAAGCGAGATTTAGTAGATCCCGTCCCCTGATAAAAGTAGCGTGGATCCTGGTGAAAAAGAGCAGGGAACACTGCATGACTCAGGAAGTCGCTGCACCGCCCGTCTCCAAATCGAGCCGCGAAACGCTTACTGTAACCGGCCGCCCCGTACCCGTAGCCGGGATACGTGTCATTAGCCTGCTCAATACCGGCGGTCAGGCCAACACCAATCAGCGCGACAGGGTCG
This sequence comes from uncultured Bryobacterales bacterium, assembly GCA_937859895.1. Taxonomy (GTDB): domain Bacteria; phylum Acidobacteriota; class Terriglobia; order Bryobacterales; family Bryobacteraceae; genus Bog-105. The sequence continues at coordinate 14,279 of CALMAV010000174.1, forward strand.
AAGCTGTCACGAGTGGCAAGTGAAAACTTCTGCCTGGTGGTCATCGGAGCAGCGTCATGTACATAGCTCATGTAGAAGTTCGGGAAGACACCGATTAATCGCTGTTTTTCTTCCGCCTTAATTTGCTCGGCAGCAATCATTTCGGTGGGACGGACGGTTATTTCTGTGCCTACAGACCCAACTGAAAGCGTGAGATGAGGGAACTGGTACACCTGTTGCGGGCTTAGATTGATCTCCGGGGATGTGAACGGCGCAAAGCCCTTGGCATTGACGATGATGAGGTAGGAACCAGCCGCAAGCCCCATGAAGGTAAATTCCCCGCCGCCGCCGGAGGTGAGTCTGAGAGTTTGCGTTCCGTCTCCGTGCGTCAAGCGGACCTGTGCGCCAGGGATGGTGGCCCCGGTATCGTCGAGCACGATACCCGATACGGTAGCAGCGCCCTCTGTAGAGGAAGATCGTCCGCTTGAGCTCTGTGGAGACCATTGAGGCAGAGGAGCATCAGGCAGAGAGCTACTGCTACTCATGCTTAGTTCCGCAGTCTGCTGCTGCCCCTGTGCAGTCACGCTGATGACAAAGAGTAGCAAGAGCGAAGCAGAAGCCAAAACACCAGGTGAACGAAGCGAAAGATTAACTATCGGGTGGCACCTCCGTGTCGGAGGGGAGAACGCGTCCTGTGTTGCATGAGGACCGTCATATTTATAACTACGAATGGAACGTGGCATGGCGTCTACCTCAAGGAACTTTCTTTGAAATTGGAACTTTCTGACGCTTGCGAAAGTAAAAGGAACATATGGAGCTCATCACGTTATTTCCTATACAGCGATGATCCCTCTTAGGTTGAGTTCGAGACGTGATCCTGGCGGGAGTACTAGCTGTTTCCCCGTGCAGCCTGGCCGTGGATCGTCTCTGGCCTGCCCCACTTCTTAGGGCCGATCAGATCGAGGGACAGGCTGCCACTGCTGATATGGACGGTTGCGTCAAAGTGTTTCTTATCCTGGACGAATGAGAAGGTCAACGTATCTCCTGCAACCCTGCCGTTCTCGATCTCGGACGCCTCTCCATTCGGTGGCGCCCACTTGCCGGTAATCGAATCGCCGGACTGGTTCAGCGTCAGGAGCGTAATTGCAGACTTGCCGTCGGGAAGCACGAACCATTTGCCGCTCAGGGTGGGGCCTTGCGCATCGACTTGCTGCGACAGCGCAAGCACAAGAGCCAAACCAAACAAGCCTGCAATCCATAGGCTTTTCTTCATGACAGTTATCCTCTAGATAAACCCTACTGTGCCTGGAGTTGTTGCCCTGTTTAGAAACGTTGACCCTTTGTAAGGTTTTGTAGGCATGCAAATCGGCAGTATGATCCACGCCTGAGCATGCGAGGGCTGTTTATGCCCCACCACGTTCCGGAAGGCTCAATACCTGTAAGGATTTGTGTAGACTGAGCGATGCATCCACCCGGAGACTATTCTTTGCCGTATAGATCAGGGTGAGATCGCAATTAGAAGAGAGGGCACGTGTCTCATCATCGTCATAATCGGCTCGGTCAGGTGAAGGCACGAGTACCCATGTATCGACTCTTCATCACCATCTTTCTGTGGTTCTGGTTCGCTGCCTGGGGCATGTTTGCCATGGTCTTTCTCGTAGACCACCTGAAAGGGATACGGCAGGTGTCCGCTCCCAACATGTATGCGACGATTGCGCCTATTCTCGCCGCAGAAGCTGTAAGGACGTATGAAGTTGACGGCGCTTCCGCGCTTGCTCGTTTCTCACAAAGCAGCCGGTATCAGGATCGTCGCATCTTTCTGCTTGATGGATTTTATAAAGATGTGTTGGGCGGCTCGCCGACGAATGAAGGTCTTAAGGTCGCCCATGCAGCTAGAACCGGCCAACTCTACATGCGCGGTTACAACACCGCTGCATACAAGTTAGTCTCTGCTTCAGGCCGTCCTTACATCCTGCTCATCTATCTCACAAAGTCCATGCGGATTGACCTGATCGAGGCTTTAGTAGGAAAAAATCTCCCGTATACGATCTGCGTGATTCTTCTGGTGACCGCACTTTGCTTTGCCCTTGCGTATCACATAGCGGCACCCATTCACAGCATCCAGTCGACGGCCCGGAGGGTTGCTCAGGGAGATCTTAAAGCACGCGTACCAGGCAATGTAGGAAAGCGCTTTGATGAATTGTCCGCTCTGGCCAAGGACTTTGATTCAATGGTCGATCGGCTTGAACTCCTGATTGAAACGCAGCGAAATCTTTTGAGCTCCGTATCGCATGAGCTCCGCTCTCCTCTAGCGAGGATCAATCTCATCGTCGCAATATTGAAGCAACGCTATACAGCAGACGCCGACGACATGTTTCTGCATCTCGATCGAAATGTCGCGAGAATCGATGTCCTGATTGGTCAAATCTTGACTCTCTCGCGTCTGGAGTCCGGACTGTCTTCTTCGAAGAGAGAAGATGTCGATCTTGCTCAACTCGTCGATGAAACAGTCGCCGATTGTCACTTTGAGGCAGAAGCGTCGCAGAAGTCGGTGAGCTTCCGCGCGATGGGTATATTCCTTGTCAGGAACGCCGATCCGCATGCCCTTCGGAGCGCTTGCGAGAACGTCATTCGTAACGCGGTCCGTTTTACTCTGCCCGGAACCAATGTTGAGGTGGTATTGGATCACAACAGAGACGCATCGGAATCACAGGCCATTCTTTTCATTCGTGACTACGGTCCTGGGGTTCCAGAAGAATCGCTCGATACAATCTTTCAACCCTTCTACCGGGTCGCGAGCGAAGGGCAAGGTCCAGACGGGAACGGCCTCGGACTCGCCATTGCCGCTGAGGCCATTCGCTTGCATGGCGGCAAGATCAGTGCTTCGAATCGCCGTCCTGTGGGCCTTGAAATCATCATCCGAGTGCCTGTTAATCTCGATGGGCCATTGCGTGGAGTTGAGCTTCTTAATTCCCAGTCGCTCTTGGTCGGCCGGGCTAACACAGTGTGAAACCGTGTTCGATGGTGGTTGAACTACAGACACAGTATCAGGCCCTTTACAGTCCTCAAGCCGCATGAGGCGTTTGACGGCGAAGATACAAATCCTGACAAACCGTAGACATTTCCTGACAGCACGGCCCCTGTTGCCATTTGAAGATGGATGGAGTTGAGGTATGGCCTGGTTTGCTGAACGCTGGATGTTGCTCTTCCATCAACTGCAGGCACACTTCGCTTTCACCTCGCGCTGACTATGTCTCTCTTGGAGCTATCAATGAAGAAACATTATTCCTTGCCATCTGCCTGTTGGCACTCAGTGTGCCGGCCTCGTTTGCCCATCCTACTCAGTTTGTTCATCATGAACGATCCCCCCCATATACACGATCGGACCAGTCATATCCACGATCCTTCGAGCGTGACGCGTTCGCAGCAGTAGAGCCCCCAGACATCCAGTCGGCAGCGTGAGCCTGCTGCCTGGCAGGATATGTCGGAAGAGATCGAGATCCAGGACGTGTCTTGTTGATGCATCCCTGGTGCAACAGGCACGTATGATTCATGTGAGGCGATTGAAATGACGCAAGGTTTAGATAAGACTTCGGCTTCGGCGGCATTGATGGCAAAACCGCATCTTCTCATCGTGGATGACGATCGGGAGCTGTGTCAGCTTGTCTCTCGTTACCTCGATGACGAAGGATTCCTGTCGACCGCCGTTCACACTGGAACCGCAGGGGAGAAAGCCGCTATTTCAGGCGCGTTTCAACTCATCGTGTTAGACGTCATGCTCCCTGATCGGAAGGGATTCGATGTACTGCGCGATCTCAGGAAGCAAATTACGACGCCGGTGCTGATGCTGACCGCAAAAGGCGATGAGTTCGATCGTATCTTTGGCTTGGAACTGGGCGCTGACGATTATCTGGCGAAGCCTTTCAGCCCTCGCGAGCTTGTAGCCCGTATTTCAGCGATCCTCCGCAGATCCGGTTGGCAATCGAAGGAGAGTGCCTCACAACGACCGCCGCTGTTGCTCTCTGGCAATCTTGAGCTGGACATGGGAAACCGGACCGTAAAGCGAGATGGACTGGAGTTAAAGTTGACCTCCGCAGAATTTGATCTGCTACGACAATTTCTGGATGCAGCCGGTCAAGTCCTGACACGCGAAATATTGGTAGAGAACGTGCTTGACCGAAAATTCTCGCCGTTTGACCGTAGCATCGATCTGCATATTAGCAATCTACGCAGGAAGCTCGGCCCGCAAAAAGATGGGAGTGAGCGAATCCGCAGTGTGCGCGGAAGTGGCTATCTCTACGCGTGGCCCGCTACAGAGTAGCTCAAAGGTACCTACAAGCGAAAGATCACGCAGTGAATCGAAGAGAGACAAAGCAATCATAAAGCTGATAGGTATCGAAGAGCATTTTGTGACAGCGGACATTCGCGCTGCCTGGGCGGCGTCTGCACTTGGGGAAGAGGGAACGGGCGCGTTTGATCGTGAGGAGATCGGAGAGCGGCTCGATGACTACTTCAAGCAGAATCTGTACGTGACGCCAAGCGGCATGTGGAGTCAGTCTTATCTACAGCGTACACTTGAAGTGGTTGGACCCCAGCGCATTCTGTTCTCCACGGATTACCCGTAGCAATCTCGCCCAGGTAAACCAGGCCGACGCTTTATGGAAGAAGCGGCACTATCTCCGGAACAAAGGGAGCTATTTGTTCACGGGAACTGGGAGATGCTGATGAATCAGTACACCGCAGCTGAAACCACTCGACTACCGCAACCAGGGAGCATATTCGAAACTTGACAGGCCGCATGGCACAAACCTCTTGCGTTTCGTTGTCAACGATGCTCGACCTGTGATCGATGCAAAGCGGCTGAAGCTGGGACTTGACGCAGTTCGCGAGTATGCGAGGGGTAGATATGAGATCCTGCCAGGGTATACAAATCCCTTCGGTGATGTTCCGGTCACCCTAAAAAACAAGAAAGGCAAAGTCGCTCTGTGCCGATCCATCCCCTCGCCGCGGTTCCGTCACTGGAACAACAGAGCGAGATCAAAATGGCTTTCGGAGGTAAGGAAACGGCTCTCGCAATTCATGATCTGTTCGATATGGAGCGGCGCTCGTTCTGGGTAGTCGATCAACTTTCCCTCGCTGAATAGTCGCTGTGCGCTATCAATGTTCTTGGCGCGCAACAAAGTTTGCCGACTTGAACAACTCAGTCTTGAGCCTCCCATGGCCGCAGTTTGTGTTCAAACACTTCCATGTTCAGACGTTTTCCATTGAAGGACACGCCTTCCATTTTGAGGCGTAGTCGTTTCCGTAAGTCGAAACTTTTCCTCTTGGGATAGACCTAATCATCCGTCGAAATGAAGCATCTCTCTCTTCGTTCACCCGAAAGACCTCACGCTGCACCTGTCGTTTGAGTTCGTGAGAGATAGGGAATGAATCTCATCACCACCTATAACCTCTCGGGTGGTGCATCGAAAGCAACATTCGCCTGTATCGGAAATATAGCCGCAAACAAGGCAACGAACGCCTTCGTTGTCTACCAGCCGCACGATCGCAATCTTCGAACAGGCGGGGCAAATACTGAATGTATTGGTCAATCCTTGAAGGTCTTGCTTGCGTTTCTTGAGCAACTCATCGGCTGTATGCGCAAGTTCCTTGATCTGAAGCCTTTCCCTTCCGTAAAGAGCGATCAGCAAGTAGACCCGGCAAACCTCGTCTTCGCCTTAAATCCCCCGGCCAGCAATCGAGATGTTGGTTTCGGCCCCGGTCACCAGCGATGCGTCATTTCCTTACAGGAATAGAACTTACCGGAGTCGTTGTCGCCTGTCGGTATCAGCCGTGAAAGAGCAGAGCGGGCACTTGATCTGAGCTGTGGGCGCGGGCTGTGGTGGTGGAGCGGCGGCGTTGAGCAGCACGCGGCAACGCAGCAGCGAAGCGGACCGCTTGCGGTTAGCGAAGAGCCCGAAGTGACGGATGCGGACCAGGCCTTTCGGCAGAACGTGGATGAGGGAGCGCCGCAGGAACCCGTCGGCTGAGACCGTCATGACCTTCTGCTTGCTGCCGGCTGCGTAGTCCTTCCAACGGAAGAAAACTTGATCGTCCTTGAAGCTGACGAGGCGATGGTTCGAGATCGCGACACGGTGGGTGTAGCGGGCGAAATAGTGAAGAAACGTGTTCGGCACCACCGAAGGGGGCTTGGCGTAGACGACCCAGTTCCTGGTAAAGAGCCGCCTGAGGAAATGCTGGAAGCGTTCCGGTGCGGCGAGTTCCTGGAGCGAGCCGTGAAACTGGAGCTTGCCCTCGAGCAGAAGCTGCTTGAGTTCCGCGGTCAAGTTGTCGCGCAGGACGCAGCTGAGAACCCGGACAGGCAGGAAGAAGCGTGAGGAGGCTGCGACCCATCTGGAGCCATCGAGGGCGAGGCCACCGCCAGGTACGACGCAGTAAACGTGCGGATGGTGCTGGAGTTCTGTCCCCAGGTATGGAGCACGCTGAGCAGACCGATGTCGGCATCCAGATGCTTCGGGTTGCGAGCGACTTCGAGCAACGTGGCAGCACTGGCACCGAAGAGCAGATCGTAGAGCAGCCTCTGTTCTGCAGCACAAGCGCGGACAGCTCATGCGGCAGAGTGAAGACGATATGGAAGTAGGGCACGGACAACAGCTCGGCTGAGCGCACGGTCAGCCATCTGGCGCGAGCGTTGCCTTGGCACTTGGGACAGTGCCGGTTGCGGCAGGCGTTATAGGAGATGGCCTGATGTCCGCAGCCGGAGCATCGATCGTGATGACCGCCGAGCGCCGCCGTGAGGCAACGGACGATACCGTCCATCACCTGGGCGGCGAACGATCCCGCTTCCTTCCAATCCTTCTTGATATGGTCAGCTCTGAGCATTGCGGTTCCTGATTGTGATTGCGGTGGGTTTTCACTTCATGGGGTCGTATCGCCGGCGAAACTTGCCGGAGTTCAAGAGCACACGCAGAATCTCGACATCATGCTTAGTCGCGATGCGGGCGATGATGACGCCCACGATGAAGAGGCCGATTCCGCAGAGCAAGGAATGGAACAGAGAGAAGATCGCGCCCCCGGAGATCAGAGCGACGAAGAACAGCCGTCGCTCCGCTCCGAGGACAGTCAGCGGACGATTCATGGCCTTGAACACTGGACTCACCCTGCCGTCCGCTGGCTTAGACATGGATCACCTCCTCTCTTCCGGTGTTCATGGAAAGAGCCAAGCCATGAAGTTGACAGCGCCGATGGCCATGCCCACACCAAAGACGATTCCGGCGAGGGCCTTTTTGGACTGGCCTTCGCCATAAGCGAACATCAGTCCTCCGACCACGATTGCGACCAGCGACAGCCCGGTCGCAATCGTGCCGGTGAAAGCGGTTCTGAGGACGTTGACCGCGTTGTCCCACGGTCGCCGCCAGTTGCTTGCGCGTAGACGGGTAGTGACGCCAGGAACATCAGCGAAAGAATGCCCAGCATTCGGGAATGCTTACGCATCCGTAGGAAGCGAGGACGTTTGGGGGGAAGAGGGTTTGCATAGACTCCTTTCATTTGCGCTTCGGCGAGGGGCACTTCCCGTTGCAATGTCTGGAGCGAAGGTAAGTCTGAAAGGGGCGCGTAGCCATTGCAGAATCGGCGGGGGATGTGCAGCTTCAGCACATAGGCCTGTAACGCGAGTCGGGAGCTTTCACAGTCGCCTGGAGCGTCGGGAAGTGGTCGAGAATAAGGGTCAAGATGCAGGAGCAGGAATACTCAAACCCATTCATTCCCACGATGACCAGCAGAGAACATGTGGGGCGGCGTGGGTCAAGGTAACGACGATCACATCGCGGAACGCTGGTTCGCCTTGAGGCACGTTGTCACGCATGCATCATGAACCAGGCGTGGGAATGAAGAGGAGGACCTCTTTGCAGAGATCCTCTCTTTCACGCGAATCATGCGGCTCGTTGCCTGCTGGAAGTACGCTTCGTCCATCTCGATACCGAGATACTTACGGCCAGTCAGGAGAGCTGCCGCGCAAGAGCTGCCGCTGCCAGCGAATGGATCGAGTACCAAGTCGCCAGGGAGAGAAAAGCTGCGAACCAAGGGTCCAAGCGCCGCTACTGGCTTCTGCGTCGGATGCAGCTTGTTGCCGCTGTAGGGCATGTCCATCACGTCACCGAATGGCTGCTTCGGCAGTGGCGGTCTACCCTTCGC
>CALMAV010000175.1 GCA_937859895.1 uncultured Bryobacterales bacterium
TAGTACACCAGAGTGCCGAACCAGCTGCATCAGCCAGCAGAAATCGCCAACGCGACATTTTCATGGCGCCGGCCAACGGCGTTGAGATCAGGCTCATTCCTGGAACGAACTTCACGAAGAGCAGCGACCACGCCCCGCGCTTCATAAAGCCGACTTCGGTTTTGCGCACGCAAGTATCAGGTTCGAGAGCGAAACGGCAGAGCAGCGTGAGGATCGAACGCCCCCGCCAACGTCCCAGTTCATACCAGATCCAATCACCCAATACCGCTGCCAGAACGGAAACCAGCAAGGCGATGCTGAACCGGTAGTGGCCATCGCCGACGGTCGCTCCCATAATCAGAAGCACGGGGTCTGCGGGTATGGGCATCCCAGCCTGCACCGCCAATACGTAGCAGAACAGAAAGAGGTACCCGTGATGCAGAATCAAGGTACGAAAAGAAGGCACTGTCTTTCAGATTCCGCCAGGGGGTTCTACGATTCCGAGCTCGATGCCTGCTCTGGTCAAGCCTTTTCCGGAACCAGCCCTGGTGCAGCACTAAGCATCTCTGTCGCAAGTCTCGCCAGCTTCTCGGGGGAAGCAAGCTGTAGACCAATGCACGTGATGTGGAGGCTCACGATTCCATGCAGCGCCATCCCGATTAATTCAGCAAACTCCACAGTGGCAGCATCCTTCATCACCCCGGCTTTCTGAAGCCGCGTCGCTAGGTCAATAAGCAGTCGATAGGCTTTCACTCCGGCACTCGCTTCGGTTTGTTTGCTGAAAGCAGCAATCATGTACTCGGAGTCGCCCATGAACATCAGCCGGTACATCTCACGGTTTTCCATCCCGTATCTGACATAAGCTAAGCCGAGCGCATGAAGTGCGTGTACGGCGTTAGGTAGGGCAGAAGCAGCCGAAAGTTGCTGCAAAAGTTCGCCGAATCCAACTTCACTGAGTTCCTGGGCGATTTGCTCGCGACTTCCGAAATGGAGGTAGATGGACGCTGGAGAGTACTCTATCCGTTCGGCGAGCCGCCGCATGGACAAAGCCGCATATCCCTCTTTGGTGATTATTTGCAGGGCTGCATTCAGAATTTTCTGCCGTTGTTCTCTCTTCTCCCGCTCTCGCCGTTCCTGAACTCCCAACTGTGGGCCTTCCTTGCTTATATCCAGCATATCGCTTGGAACGCTGTTCATAAAGTACTAGCATCTCAAACTTTGGAATATAATTTACTTTCTGAACGTCGTTGACTAAACGCTGTTCAACAACTACGCTGGTGTTCCGTAAGGAGCTGAAACTTGAACAAGATTGCCTTTTTTGGAGCTGCCGGCGCTACTGGCAAAAGCATCGCTACCAACCTGCGCTCGCGCGGCATGGCTTATCGGGTAGTGGGACGTGATCAGAAACGTCTCGCTACAACCTTTGGCAGTGACCCTCTCGCTGAGATTAGGACGTGGAACCCTGAGGATCCTGCCTCCGTGCGAGCGGCGGCAGAAGGAGTAGACACGCTGATCTACCTGGTTGGCGTCCCTTACAACAAGGCCAAGCAACATCCGATTTTAATGAGGCAGACTCTCGATGGAGCCATCGCGGCCGGCGTAAAGCGTATTGTTCTGCTAGGGACGGTTTATCCATACGGGCTGCCAGAGACACCTACTGTGGCGGAAACTCATCCGCGCAACCCACCAACCTTTAAAGGCGGAATGCGCAAGGAGCAGGAAGAGATCCTCTTTCGCGCACATGCCGAAGGCAAAATTCAGGCAACTGTTCTGCGACTTCCTGACTTCTATGGACCGGAGGTTGGCGAGCTCAGCTTGTTGCACCTGGCGTTCAAAGCAGCCACGGAGGAAGGCACAGCCTACATGATTGGGCCAATCGACACGCCGCACGAGTTTGTCTATATCCCCGACCTAGGGCCGGTAATGGTGGACTTGGCGCTGAAACCTGAAGCCTATGGTCGTGCCTGGAATTTTGCTGGTGCCGGAACGATCAGCCAACGAGAGGCCGCCAAGCAGATCTTCGCGATGGCGAGTCGTAAGCCAAAAATTCTCACTCTGGGCAAAACCGCGATTCGTTTGATGGGCCTGTTCGATCCTGTCATGCGCGAGTTGGTAGAGATGCACTATCTACAGAAAACCCCCGTACCCATGAATGACAGCGCGCTCACGCAACTTATTGGGCCTCTGAAGAAGACGCCCTATGTCGAGGGTCTTCGGCTTACTTACCAAACTTATGTGGACAGGAAAAGTCGAGGCTAAGGACAGCAGGCTGCAACGTCCAAGACCATTTCAACCTGTTCCCTTATCACTGTTGGAAAGTCGAGAAGAAATTCGTCCAGTGAATGGCCCTTTCTTGAAATAATTGAAGAGATTCTAGACCGGCACCCGAGTTCCTCGGAACACTGCATACTCTCCTCCGAGAATATCGGGGTCCACGACCACGACGCTATCTTTAGAGGAAACAGCCACCAACTCAGTTTAGCTATCTCTTGTTGCTGGCCGCCAGATCCGCTACTGTCAAAAGGAACGGCAAGCAAACGCGACCGATCCTTTCTCTAGCGTGACGGAAACCGAAGAACAACCAAAGCCATTCTCCTCTGCCTGGGGCGAACGCCTGCAGGCACTCACCAACATTCCGCCGGTGCTTCGCATCGTTTGGGACTCAGGTCCCCTCGTGGTCGGCATGGGTTTGTTTTTTCGAGTGCTCGCCTCCATCATCCCGACTGCGGCAGGTTTTGTTACCAAGCTGATCATCGATAGTATTTCAGCCATTCTCGGCGGCAAGCCGCAGTTGGAGACAAAGCTCTGGTGGCTGGTAGCGCTCGAGTTCAGCCTGGCGATTGCCGGAAACGTCTTCGGCCGGATTATCGACTACTACGACCGCGTTCTGGCCGACCGCTACACCCGCCACGTCAGCATTCAAGTGATGGATCATGCGTCTAGCCTTGATCTGCAGTCTTATGAGGATCCGATTTATTACGACCGGCTAGAACGGGCCCGGGTTCAGGCCACTGACCGGCTGGGAATGATTCAGTCCATCGGGCGCCTGTTTCAGCAGATACTGACTACGGCAATCCTTTCAGCGGCCATTCTTTTCTACTCTCCCTGGCTGCTGTTGATCTTGGTCGTGTGCCTGCTGCCGGCTTTTCTGGGGGAGAGTCACTTTGCCTTTCTCAACTACGCGCTGAACTTTCGCCAGACTCCAGCTAAGCGCCAGCTTGACTACTTACGACAGGTTGGGGGCAGTAAGGAAGCGGCTAAGGAGTTGAAGCTTTTTGGGCTAAGCCGCTTTTTCACGGACCGATTTACCACCATCTCTGACCAGATTCTTACGGAGAACCTTGCCCTATCTAAGAAGCGGCTAGTCGCGGCATCCCTCCTGTCGGTACTGAGCACGCTCGGATACTACGGGAGTTACGCTTGGGTGATTTATCAGACTGTCCATAGGCGATTAGGCTACGGTGATCTGGTCTTTCTCACCGGGGCTATCCTGAATGCCTCCGGGCAGATCTCCCAGATTTTTTCGACACTGTCCAGCATTGCTGACCAAGCTCTTTTCTTAACAGACCTGCTGGCCTTTTTCAAGATGAAGCCGAAGGTGACTTCCCGACCAAATGCCCTGCCCGCGCCGCGCCCGATTCGCGAGGGCTTCGAATTTCGGAACGTCACTTTTCAATACCCGGGCAGTGAACGCAAGATCCTCAATAAGTTAAACTTTCGCCTTGCTCCCGGCGAGCGCATCGCTTTGATCGGCAAGAATGGCGAAGGCAAGACCACCATTGTTAAGTTAATGGCTCGGCTCTACGACCCAACCGAAGGCCAGATCTTTCTCGACGGTATTGACCTCCGCGACTACAACATTGAAGACCTGTGCCGTGAAATCGGAGTTATCTTTCAGGACTTCATGCGTTATGAAATGACCGCCCGTGAGAACATTGCAGTAGGACGAATCGAGTTTTTAGGCGATACTGACCGCGTCGTCGCTGCTGCTTCGAAAAGCCTTGCTGATGGGCTGATTGCTCGGTTACCCCTGCGGTACGAACAGATGCTGGGGCGTCGCTTTGAGGGCGGCGTCGACCTGTCCGGCGG
>CALMAV010000176.1 GCA_937859895.1 uncultured Bryobacterales bacterium
TCGGCGGCTTTAAACGCTATTCCTTGAGCGGCGGTGCACTGGTCGTCGGTGGAGCCCTCTGGCATATCAGGCATAGCCGATCAGCATTGCACAAACATTTTGCCAATCGAACCGATAATGCAATATCTTTTTGCAACGCAAAAGTCTTCTAAACCAGCGTTCCTCGATTTGTTGCGGAAACGCTGTTTCTTTCCGCAATGTAGGCGAGTACTGGGCACATTCCAGTTTGCCCGCCCTGGGCCAAAACTTCTGAGAATGCGACATATTGGTACCAATCTGAGCTCAGTGACGATGAAGCGCGACTTTGAAAGGAAGGCTAAGCTGCTTCGTGTGGTTTCAGCAGGTCTTCCATACCAATGCGCCGGAACAATTCAACCCGAACCCGATCCGCCATCATGTTGATGACCTCCGCACCGGCATCCGCCGGATCAATGGTGACGCGGAAAGGACGCTTACCAAAAGGGGTATCGACGACTTTTGCGATAGCACGGGCAACGTCGGCGACGTCCGATCCTGCCGGCACCATAACATCGTGTCCCTTATGAACGAGACCCGGCATGTCCTTATAAGGACCATTGGCGTACTCGGCCGCGCGCGCCTTATCGCCAGGATGATCCGCAGTCGGGAAGTGGTTGGTGCCCGTCGTATAGACACCTGGCACAACAATCGTGGTCTCAATGCCCCAGCGCGTCAGCTCTCCCGCATAGGTGACCGCAAGGGAATCCATGGCGGCCTTCGCGGCAAAGTAAGGACCGAGATAGGGTGGTGTGCCGCCGCGGGTGCTGGAACTGCCAACCCAAACGACGAGTCCTTTGCCCTGCTTGCGCAGAACGGGAAGTGCCGCACGGTTTACCCGCTGCGTGCTGAGGACATTTACGTCATAGAGTTCTGCGACCTGCTCGATGGTGAACGCCTCCGAAGGTCCGAAACTCATATGTCCGGCATTGTGGATCAGTACGTCGAGACGGCCAGTGTCGGCCACAATCTGCTGGATTGCCGCGTCCACCGATTCCTGTGACTGGACATCCATCTCAATCGATCGAAGATCGACTTTTTCTTCGAGCGCGAACTGCCGTACCGCTTGGACCTCCTTTGCGTTTTCACCTGTGGTCCACCGCATCCCGGCATACACGGGGTGACCCGCCCTGCTGATCGCCCGGGCCGAGAGGGCTCCGAAGCCGGAGGATGCACCCGTAATTACGACTACATATTTGGACATGATTCCTCGCTCATTGAATTCTGATAGCGCTAGCTGGTGTAAACCTGAGTTGCCACTCTAATGAAGGTGACTCAGAAGCAATTGACCAGTTGCGGCAAAACACTCTTCGTTAAGCAAACCCGCCGTTGACGCGTAGAACCTGGCCGTTGATCCAGCCACCTTCGGGGCCGACGAGAAAGGAAACGATCCCGACGATGTCCGCCACTTCTCCGATCCGGCCAAGCGGTGCCAATTTGCCGATTCCGGCAATCTGTTCTTCACTCTTGCCTTTAAGAAAGAGTTCCGTGGCCACCGGACCCGGAGCGACTGCATTGACGGTGATTTTGCGCTGGCCGAGTTCGTTAGCCAGAACGCGGGTGAGGCCTTCAACGCCTGCCTTCGAAGCGATGTATGCACCGTACGCCGGGAAGTTCTTACCAAGTACGCTGCTTGAGAAAGTGACGATGCGGCCGCCATCAGCGACATGATTCGCAGCCTCGCTCATCACCAGAAAACTGCCGCGCAGGTTGGTGGCGATCACCTTGTCGAATGCTTGGAGATCGCCCTTCTGAATCGGTGCGAGCGGCATAATGCCTGCGCTGTTGACCACGGCCGTGACCTCTCCAAAGTTGGACCGGGCGGCCTGAAAGATGTGCTGTACCTCGTCTGCCTGGGAGATGTCTGCGGCCACGGCGATTGCTTTTCCACCAGCGGCCTGGATGCTCTTGAGAGCGTCTTCCGCTTTCGCTGCGTTGCCGGAATAGGTGAGAACCACGGAAAATCCATCCGCAGCTAGACGTTCCGCAATGCCCCTGCCGATGCCGCCGGATGCGCCGGTTACGATTGCTGTTCCTGTCATCGTTTCTCCTTTTCGAATGTCCTACGCTTATAAGACGACCTGGGCGTAAATAAGGATCATGCATAACATGAAGAGTGACTATGCGTCTTACGCAACTACGTCAGGCAGACTTGAACCTGCTCGTCTACTTCATTGCTCTGGTTGAAGAGAAAACAATCTCGCGGGCTGCGAAGCGGCTGCGGCTAAGTCAGCCGGCCGTCAGCCGATCCTTGCAGCGATTGCGGGATCTGTTCCACGACGATCTGCTCGTCCGCAGGACGAGGCAGTATGAGCCCACGCCGCGAGGGCAGGCACTGCTTGGGGAACTAACCGTCATCCTTCCACAACTCGAACGATTGATCTCCGGCAAGGAGTTCGATCCTTCGACAGAGCAGGCTACCTTCCGGCTAGCCGCGAGTGACAGCCTAGCGCAACTGTATGGACCTGCGCTTGCGAAGCGACACGCTGAGCGCCACAATATCGACTTCTTGTTCCAGGCCTATACCGATGATCGATTCCGCGATCTGGAAGCAAATCGTTTCGACCTGCTGCTCGACGCTGAGTTCAGGGCGCTGCCAGCGTCGCTGAAAAGTGAAGTGCTGTTTGAAGAAGAGCTGGTCTGTGCAGTTGCCAAGGAGAGTCCGTACAGGAAGAAGCTCTCGCTTGCTCAATACCTTGCCGCCGAGCACGTCTGCATCAGCGTACTGGAAAACCAGCAGGCTGTACCCGATCTTGCCTTAACCAAAGTTGGCGCGGCGCGGCGATGCGCCTTTACTCTTCCTTATTTCAGCGTGGGTCTGCACATGGTGGCAGGAACCTCCCTCATCGCAACCCTGCCCCGGAAGCTGGCAGAAAACCTCGTCGACCCGGCGCAGACACGCTTGGTGTCGGCCCCAGACGAGCTTGCGGGCTTTCGCTACCTCATGATCTGGCATTCCCGTCAGAATGTGGACGTTCGCCATCTCTGGTTACGACAGGCAATGCGAGATGCAACAAAGTGGAAGTAGGCGCTGCTGACCGCCAGGTGGAGCACTCAAGAGTGCTGCTTGGGCGCACTCTCCCGGATTAGTCCTGAACGCGCAGCTTGTCACCTACTCTGGGTCAGTCGCTGTTCGGTGCATCGTGCAAAACCCTTTGCTTAAATAATCTTTAGTAAAGGCAGGGCAACCTGGTGTTACCGATCCTTGTCAGTAGAGCTATTCGCTTGCACCTAAGCTAAGTGTCCTGCTTCGTCAAACGTCAGTCTGGTGCCACGCAGGTGAACCAGTTCCGGGTTTGCATAGCCCAGGCTACAAAGAAACTTCGATTGGATGCGTGTTCCGGCAAAGAACTCCCGATCAACGCCAGCATTATCGAAGCCCGACATCGGCCAACAATCCAAGCCCCAAAGCGCTAGCCGCAAGGAGCAGGTCCGCACCTTGCAGACTGCCGTTCCACATGGCCATACTGTCGATCATGCCCTCGTGTGTTTTGAGTATGCCCAGCACCACGGGAAGACGTTCAGGAGAAAGCAGCCTCGGCAAGCTGTCAGCGAACCCAAGATCGTTGCCGATGATAACGGTGAGGGGTGCGGCAAGAATCTTGGGCTTGTTAGGAAGCAGCGCGACAGAAGCCAGTTGCGCTTTTGCCTCTGGGCTGCGCACCCAGACAAATCTTGCCGGGCATGAATTGGAGGCAGTCGGCCCCTACTTGAACAGGTCATAGAGCTGATACACCAGATCGTCCCCGACGGGCTTGTCCGTCCACCCATTGGGGGTCCGAGCTGTGCGAAACATCTGGTCTAACGCTTCTGGCGAGAGAGCTGTCTTCATAGGAGATGTCAATCTATTCGTACTGTGCTGCGTAGGATCTTTTCACGCACAAGTTGTGCGTAACATAACTATGGAGTGTATTAGGATCATGTACAAGAGGGCACATGGATGGCGATAGCGCACATAGCTGTTCCTAAGCACGCATCGTGCAATCACGACCGGAAGGCAATGCTCGAGGTCCTGGCCCGTGTGGGCGACAAGTGGACGATTATGATTGTGGCCGCGCTTTCCGATGGACCGATGCGCTACGGTGAACTTCACCGCGACATTGGCAACATCTCACAGCGCATGCTGACTGTGACCTTGAAGGGGCTTACAGCGGATGGGCTCGTCAGTCGTACTGTGTACCCTGCGATCCCGCCGCGCGTTGACTACGAGTTAACCGAACTCGGGTTTAGTCTTCACGCATCGCTCATTCCAGTCCGAGACTGGGCCTCAAAGAACATCCACGCCATCTCGGCGTCCAGAGCAACGACAAGAAGCCATCCTGCTAAGAAATGACAAACGGCCGATGCAGGACAGCGTGTTTCCGTCGGAGTACTACAACATACATGTACGATGACGGGCGGTTAGGAAGGAGATGCCCGATGCTTTACGTTGGAGTGGATGCTCACAAGAGCACATCGCA
>CALMAV010000177.1:0-4456 GCA_937859895.1 uncultured Bryobacterales bacterium
TGTGAATGCTTCCGGCAAGCGAGTATTCGTTGCCTCGCTGAAAGTAGACCTCGACCAGTTGGTCGTCCTCGAGGATGGCAACCTTCGTCTCGTGGTGATTGGATCCAATCACCAGTTCCTTACTCATTCTTTCACCGCCTCTGATCCCGGCAAACAACGGCAGTTACCTGCCGCGCTCACCCGAACCGCTTTATTTGGCGGATCGCTGCGAGAGTACTCTCACTCCGGACTGGCAAAGCTCGTCACCGCGGAAATGAGGTGAGACGTGCATTGATATTTTGGCCGCAATCGCAGGCGGAGACTTGCTCAACCAACACCTGCGCTTTGGAAAACTTTTTCACTAACCTCACCTTTACTAACGAGGGAGCAATCCGAACTGCTTCGTACCATCACCAACCGATCCGGCTGTTTCAATACGAGCTTGCCTAGCTACGACAAGCCATAAACCTCAATTCACAAACCGCCTGAGCCTGACGCTGTTTACCAGGCCCAGCATCAAGAAGACGGACCACGTGTTGGAACCTCCCGAACTCATCAGCGGAAGGGGAATCCCGGTGATCGGCATCCGGCCTACCACCATCCCAACGTTCACCAGAACGTGAAACAACAACAGTGCGGCAACGCCCATGCAGATGTACAATCCTGCGCGATCTGTCGCCGTTTGCGCGTTCTGTACTACCTGCATTATCAGCAGGAGATACAGAACTAGCGCGACTACAATGCCTACGAACCCGTGCTCTTCGGCAAAGGAGGAAAAAATAAAATCGGTATGCGGAACCGGCAGGAATCCAAGATGAGTCTGTGAACTCTCTTTTGCTCCGCGACCCCACATCCCTCCATTGCCTACCGCGATTCGGGACTGAATCACCTGAAAACCTGTTCCCTTCGGATCGCGGTCCGGATAAATAAAACTCACTAACCGATCTTTCTGATACGGCTTAAGAGCATAATATCCGATTGGCAATGTAACAACCAGAACCCCGGCTATCACGAGCAGGTACTTCCACCGGAGTCCTGCCATCAAAACGCCGACTATCAGGATTGGCAAGTAAGTGAGAGAGGTGCCCAGGTCAGGTTCTTTCATCACCAGGAGCATCGGCACGCCGGTGAACGCCGCGATTTTTCCGAGTTCTTTCCAATTAAGCGTTTCTCCTTTGAGTCCAGTTAAGTAGCGGGCCACCAGGAGAATCAAGACGATCTTGACGAACTCGGATGTTTGCAGCGTGAAGCCGGCGATACGAATCCATCGTGTTGAGCCGAAAACCTTGTTACCGACCAATGCTGTAGCGATCAGCAGCGCAAGCGTTCCGAAGTAAAAATAGAATACTCGCCCCATCAGGGTGTGGTAATCAATGCTCGCGACAATCAACATCATGAGCACGCCCGTTCCGACCCAGAGAATCTGTTTCCACCATGCGTCGGCCCATCTGGTACTTAAGGTGGCGCTATAGATCTGGAGAATACCTAGCGCACACAGGGCTAAAGTTACGACCAGCAGTGGCCAATCCAGGTCGCGGAACGTTCGGTAGAAATGCACTGCCCTAGAAGAGACTCCGTGCCAGCGGATTCCACACTGCAGCGGCTAACGCCCGAGGGTAGAGGAGCGAGGGTGCAGCGTATTGATTCCCTGCGCTTAAGTTCTTGTCTCGGCTTTTCTTATCAAAGTAAGCCTTAATTACGTCGCGCACAATTGGCACAGCGTTGTAGCTTTCCTCACCGTTTTCGAATAGCGCAACCACGGCAATTTCTGGCTTATCCATGGGCGCATACCCCACAAACCAAGCGTTGTTTGCGAGTGAGCTGTGCATTTTGGCGCCCTTGGTGCGTTCAGTGGCGGCGACCTGCGCCGTACCCGTTTTCCCGCAAACTTTTACGTTGGGCAAGTACGCAGCCCTTCCTGTTCCGCCTTCATTCACCACGCCGTACATCCCTGATACAACGCTATCGAGATTCTCGGGCTTAAAGTTACCTTGGCTAACCAAAGTTGTGGGCTGGCCCGCTAGCATATGCGGCTTATACCAGAGGCCGCCTTCGCCCAAACCGCTCAGTGCGGCCGCAATTTGCAATGGTGAAACGGTAACCGCACCCTGACCAATTGCGACTGAGATTGTCTCTCCTGCGTACCATTTCTGCCGCGCCAACCGCATCTTCCACTTGATAGAAGGCATGGTCCCTTGCGTCTCACCCGGTAGGTCAATACCCGTCTTATGCCCGATACCAGCCATCTCGGCATAATGAGCAATCCGGTCAATACCCAGCCGGTTACCTACGTTATAAAAATACACATCGCAAGACTGCGATATGGCTCGATGAAGCGTAATGTCACCGTGTCCGTGCTTCAAATGACAAGCGAAGTAGTGGCCATAGAAGGAAGCGCCACCCGGGCAATGGAAGTCAGTCTTGTCATCTACAACCCCTGACTCAAGGCCGGCAATCGCCATCAACGGTTTAAAGGTTGAACCTGGCGCAAGCTGAGCCTGAATCGCGCGATTTAGTAGGGGCTTGGCCGGGTTGTTTGAGATCTCATTCCAATCAGCGCGGCTAATCCGACCAGTGAACTTATTCAGATCGTAGGTCGGGCGGCTCACCATAGCGAGGATTTCGCCTGACCGGGGATCGAGCGCTACTACCGCCCCGCGATTGTTCTGCAGAGAGAGTTCGGCTACCGCCTGAATGTCCAAATCCAGCGTCGTTTTCAGATCCTTGCCCGGAGTGGCTACCTGGGCATCTTCCATCTGGCGCTCATGGCCCATGTTGTCCACAAGCACCCTTTGCTGGCCGTTCACGCCACGAAGCACCTGATCATACTGCTTTTCAAGGCCATCCTTGCCTATGATGTCGCCCTGTTTGTAATCGATAAACTGGGGCGAATTCAATTCGGCTTCGGCTATTTCACCAACGTAGCCGGTGACGTGCGCTGCAAATCCATCTTGTGGGTATTGCCTCCGCCACGACTGGATCAATTGCATCTCAGGGTATGTGTCCGCATCCTGGTGAGACTCGATCCAGGCAATCTCATCCCGCGAGAGCTGGTCTTTGATGATGATCTGCGGCGCAGACCGCATTCGATGGACTTTCTTGGTCAGTTCAGCCGGGTCCAGTTGCAGCGCATCGCAGATGGCCGGGATATGGTCGTAGCTGATGCTGTCCCGGTTAAGAAGCAACGCATAAGACGCTTTGTTGTCGACAATGATCCGGCCATCCCGATCCAGAATCTTGCCGCGGGCCGCGAGGACAGGCGTACTTTTAATACGATTACGCTCAGCCGCTTCGCTATAGACATCCGGATTCTGTACTTGCAACTTCCAGAAGCCGGAGATCAGGAATATGAAGACAGCGACGGTTACGTACTGGAAGACAGCGATCTTAGCCGGTGCGCCCTTAGGATCATCGTGGAGCAAACGCTCCGGCGTGAGTTCTTCCTCCTGCCTGCGTTCGGTTTCAACAATTGCCACGGTTCATCTCTAGTCTATCGAAATAATAAGGGTGTGCCAAAGGTTGGCGGTCAGAAAATTCTGATAGACTGCCGCACCTCACTTGCCGGCTAGAACGGAAGAGAGCACTTTGGGACGCGTAGTACACAGCCAAAGTTAAGAATTGGGTCAGAATGCATCCGATGCCCCGAGGAAGTACCGCCATGTGTAGTCTGGAGAGCCCCGAGATGTCGTAGTGGATGACAAAGCAATCAGCATTGATTCCATTTCGATCAGATGCGTGGATCAGAGACGAACCGCCGCTTGGGCGGCGGCGCAATCCCGATGAAGTCGAAAGAGCCAGAAGATACTCTCTTCGTGGCCGCTAAAATCTCGGCCATCTTAAGTTGAACACTGGGCCAGATGTTCGACCCGAGAACTATGATCGAAATTTTTCGTTTCGTTAAGTCTTGCTGGTAGCTGACATTCTGATCGCACGTCACAAGAAGCTGGTAACCTGCCTGCTCTGCACGCAAAATCAATAATCCGTTTGTGAGTCGGCCCCAACCTTCTTCTTCGGCCGTCCTGACCGAACAAAATTTCAAATGGCTTCTTAAGGGGTACGGAACGTTCTTATCGAACAGGACGCGAAGCATCTTGATGTACGGCCGCGTAGGCGAGAATAGCCTGAACCTGTTCAACTGGTAGCTGAAAATTCTCTGCGATGTCCGGTTCGTCCACGCCTGCTTCCCAGTTGTCAACGATGTCATCCGCTGGCATACGAGTACCTTTAAGAACGGGGCGGCCTCGTTGTACTCCGGGCCTGACCTCAACCAGAGTGCAGCCTGACCAATCCATAATCTTCTCTGTAAGTTTAAACGACCTGAGGAATGCGGCTAAACCCCTCTGGAGGGAGTTGCAGTAAGCCTTGGGTCACGTGCGCTGCCTCAGCTGAATGGACGCTGTGCTGCATGAGTCGATAGGTTAACCAGCGTCAAGCAACTTGGGTGCTCAGCGGGTCTGCGCGGCTTCACCTTACAGTC
>CALMAV010000177.1:4466-5465 GCA_937859895.1 uncultured Bryobacterales bacterium
CACTTCTCCTCGATGGTCCTGTAAGAATTGAGCGTACAATCGAATCCATGTGCCGCGTGCTGCCATGGGTTCTCCTTCTCGCTCCCTCACTGCTTTCCGCCCAATCCATCGAGTTCCAAGCCGACCGTAAAATCTGGCTCTTGAAAACCCAAGCTAGTTCCTACGCTCTCGGAGTTAGTCCGGAAGGCCTGCTGCAAAATCTGTATTGGGGTGCTCCGCTTTGGCGCATTGACGATCTTCCGGCTGCTGCTAAACCGCGGGGAGGTTCATCCAATGATCCGCCCGAGATGTTCGATGCTGAAGAGTACCCAGGCTGGGGTGGCGCACGTTTTTACGAGCCTGCCTTAAAGCTCACTCGTGCTGATGGGAATCGCGATCTGGTGCTCCACTACCAGTCACACAAAATAGCTGGCGACAACCTTGATATCACGCTGAAAGACATTCACGACGATATCGAAGTCACGCTTCATTACCATGTGTTTCCGGAGGGCATTCTACGCCGCTCCTCTACGATTCGGAATGGCACCGGACAGGCGCTGACAGTTGAAAGCGCTCAGTCTGCTACGTGGAACTTGCCAGAAGGAATCGGTTACCGCCTGACTTATCTGAGCGGACGCTGGGCTGCCGAGACCCAAATGAATCAGGAACCGATCCACGAAGGCAGCAAGGTTATTGAAAGCCGTTTAGGCCATACCGGGCACAACTTCAATCCGTGGTTCGCAATCGACTCCGGTAATTCCACCGAGACAAATGGTCCGGTCTGGTTCGGCGCCCTGGGCTGGAGCGGCAATTGGCGCTTCTCTATTGAGCAAACGCCCTACCAACAGGTTCGAGTTACTGGTGGCCTGAATCCCTTTGACTTCGCTTATCCCCTCAAGCCTGGCGAGTCACTCGACACGCCTGAGTTCTACGGCGGATACTCGAGCGAGGGTTTTGGAGAGGCTTCACGGCTTCTACATAATCTCGAACGTACCCATATTGAACCGCACGGTATTGAAG
>CALMAV010000178.1:0-64875 GCA_937859895.1 uncultured Bryobacterales bacterium
AACCTTAGACCAAGTCTGCTTTAACAGCTTGACAGTAGACCGTCATAGCAGGACATTCTCATACCTATTGATATGCGACAGATCCAAGGAACAATTGAAGGCCCATTTTCGGTTGAGGAAGACTCGGCACTCCACGGCATAATTACGGTCGGTGCCATCGTGCGCGAGGGCGTGACATTCCATGTTCATGGAATGATTACCGGTGATCTTACCGTTGAAGCCGGTGCCAAGGCAGTTGTGCATGGCATGGTAAACGGCACGATTTTAAATTGCGGCCAGGTCGTCATCTATGGAAGTATTGACGCACTGGTTGATAGCGGGCCTCAATCACGATCAGTGGTTGACCCGGAAGCACTCATCAGGAACAGGCATTAATGCCAAGTGCCTTGGTTACATCAAAAGAGTTCCGCAGGCTTGCGGGCTTGATCTGAAAGTTTCGGCGCTGTGCCAGTTGCTTGGTGATTACTACAACATAAGGACACTGGGTTGTAGTAATGTGCATAGCCTCGAACTGCTTAAATCATTGTTTTGGCATAGGAGAAATCCTACTAGGGGCTGCTGAGCCGGGGGTTGCATTTCTAGTACGCTACGAGTATGATTATTACGTCAGCGTATGAACGGAGCGGCTAGGCTGCGCGCTGATCCCGCCAGAGAAATCTGGCCTTCACCCAAGTGTGGAGATAACCAAGAGGCCCGATTAGATCGATTTAAAGAGGCTCCTCGTGAGCCTCTTTCTATTTTGGTGGCCGGATCGACTTGTTTTGCAGCACGTTGAACAAGATGATAGGAAGCCCTATGGGTTTCATGTGTGGCCGATTGCCGCGGTGAGTCGGATCGCGCACATAGGCGCTTTGCACAAATAAGTTAACCACGCCTCTTTTGGAAGAGCGCGAGGCTGTAAAGAAGATATCGTATTCAAGCAGAGTGCCGCTTTCGTCGATTACCTCCACGGAGAAGAAATTGCCCTTGCCGGTGTGATAGCACTTCCGATGCGCAAGATGATCGATAATGGCGGGCAGCCGCTTCGATAGTGCGTAACGTTGAAAATCAAAGACGCGTGTTTCGCGGTCATCGCTATAAAACAGCGAACGATCCGGCTTCTCACTTGGTGTGAATCCTCGCGTGAAGCAATGCAAGGAGAACAGTACGTCCACGCAGTAGGTGCGGGCAGGCTTTTCACCCTTCGCCGCTTGCTCATACTGGCAAGTGCGAGGATGTAGGTGGCTTAGATCATAGGCTGTGTCTCCTAAACTAAACGGTCTCCATTCTAGCTGTCGGCCTTCACTGCGTAAGTCCAACCCGACATCGTAACTAAGCCCTGCTCGGCAGCACGTGCCCATAAGCGGAAGATGGTAAGATTTGCAAACACTTTAACGCCTCTCAAACCTTTAAGTCTTTTCTAATCAATAATTTGGTAATCTAGACATCAAAACACACGTATCCTGCTGGCAAAACCGGCCCGCCATGAATCTTCAAAGTCGGATTAGCGGCCGGGTTTGCAGTTCGAGGAAAGTGACTTCAAAAGTTGCCTCCATTCCTGGCGTTCCTGCATGAGCATGCGCCCGTCTCTGCTCACCTGTCGAAGTGCGGAAAGCACGGTAGACACGGAGCGCAGAAAGGGAACAAGGCAGGTAGTAAAAAGGACGGTAAGTTCAATAAGTAGGCCTGGAATTGTGACGGCGAGCTGTTGGAGACTGTGAAGAAGCCCCTGAAGGTCGGCCATGAAGAAATGCCTGAAAACACAAAAGCCCTGACCGGAACAAAAGTTCCATCAGGGCTTTAGTAAAAGGGATTTACCCCTCTAATCATCTAGTGTGTGAAAAGCTGGATTCCGGGACACCCTAACCGAGAGTTTTTTTGCCATTGGTAAGCACCGCTCGCAACTTGGCCAAACCGGTTCGATCCACTCTTTTCCAGGCGGCCTGTAGCTTCTTACGTTCCTCGTCTGAGCCTTGCAATCTGAGCGCGAGTTCGCGGCTAATGTTACTGAGTCGATAGGCTAGAACAAGCATTTCATATTCGTCTAAGCTCGCCTCGCTTGCAATTGCCTCCCACTCTGGGACGACTCGGGGGCCAGTTGAAACATGCTGATCGCTATGAGTTGCATTGAATTTTTCCACCAGGCGTTTCAATTCATCAGAGAGATCGACTCGCACCTTAAACTCTTCAGGAACTTTGTTTAAGATTCGCTCTCGCCTTGTAAGGAGTTCCCCTTCGTTGCCATGCTCATCTTTGTCGTGTAAATCGGGATTCCGAGATCGCCAAGTGCCACCTTCTACAACCGGCCCGTCATAAGAAAGATAGTCGATGTAATCGTCATGGGAAAGCGGATGGCCATCTTCGTCGCGGAGATCAGGAACATATAAATGAAGATGCTCGTCAGGGTAATTGGCAATTTCCATTTTCTTAGCTTCCCGTTTGGCGACCGTCTTCACGTAAGATCTCGGATCGTCTGCATTCCTCCACCGACCTTGCTTAATGGTTTCGTGCACCGCTTCCAAATAACGCACGACATCCAAACCTAAGACTTCTTTTGTCACCCAGACCCAATGCGCCTCGTGTGCGTTGTCGAAAGGCGTGTTGACAGATTTTTCGAAAATCTGCTGGTACTCCGCTTTTGTGAAACCCATACAACTACCAACTCCTGTCTAAACATATTTATTGAAAAATGTTTTATTCTCTGCTATCTTCCATTATGCCTCATAAAAGAGGTTATGAGTCTTCATTTCCGTTGATACAACACCGCTGAACCGGCAAGCTTCGGGTTACCTCCTTTTCGGAATCCATCATGACCGCCTCTGTTGAACTCCTTCCGGCCGTCTCCCACTCGTCCTTGCCCGTGCCGGCGCTGATTGCCGATGCCGGCCACCAAGCAAGCGAGCATTTTCTAGAATTCTTTGCCGCCTCCATTCGCAACCGCAACACCCGCGCTGCCTATGTCCAGGCGACCGCGCAGTTCTTCGCCTGGTGCGAGGAGCGACAGTTGCAACTCGCGAGCATCCGGCCACTGCATGCCGCTGCATATATCGAGGGGAAGCAAAGCATCATGAGCGCGCCCTCAATTAAGCAGCACCTAGCCGGGCTGCGCTCGCTCTTTAACTGGCTCGTCGTCAAGCAGGTCGTCCCGACGAACCCCATTCTCTTCGTGAAGGGGCCGAAGTTCAGCCGCGAGGTTGGTGTAACGCCCATCCTTGAACCCGCGCAGATGCGGGAATTGCTGGATTCGATTGAGTTGGATTCAGTAAAGGGCCTGCGTGATCGCGCCGTGATCGCGGTCATGGGTTATACCTTCGCGCGCGTCAGCGCCGTCGCCGGTCTGTTACGGAAAGACTATAGCCTGGCGGGAAAACGGCCTCGGCTGTGCTTGGATGAGAAGGGTGGTAAGGAAAAGATTGTCTGGCTGCATCATCAGGCGGAAGAGTATCTTGATGCTTATCTCGAAGCAGCCGGGCCGCTCGAGGCGAAAGCGCCGCTCTTCCAAAGCGTCAGCAAAAGTCATCGGCTCACCGGCAACCCGATGAGCCGGACGGATATGCTACGCATGGTGAAAAGCCGTTGCCTCGCGGCCGGGCTGCCGGGGGAGATTTGTAATCACACTTTCCGTGGAACCGGCATCACCGTCTTCCTCCAAAACGGCGGCGCTCTCGAAGCCGCCCAGGGCATGGCCGGGCATTCCGATCCACGCACGACGAAGCTCTATGATCGGCGGAAGGATTTAGCGACCCTCAGCGAAATCGAGCGGCGGATTGCTTTCTGAATGATCTTATGAATATACCTGTTCCACTTATAAAAGATATTTCGAGGGGAAGATGTTTACCGTTTATAGGTGCAGGATTCTCGAAGAATGCTGATCTACCCGCTGGCATGTCAATGCCAGATTGGGCCGAACTAACAGGCACACTGGCTAGAGATGCAGGCACTTCTAAAGGATTAGGCCCGCCGATGGTGGCTCAGCGTTATGAAGAGAAGTATGGGCGAGTACAACTGATTGAGGCCATACGAGATGAGCTGCACGCCGATAAAGCGCGGCCTGGCCTCGCGCATCGCGCTTTCGCTCGGCTTCCCTTCGATACGGTTTACACTACAAACTTCGATCTCCTTTTAGAGCACGCATACGGTCAAGAAGGCCGTCCACTGCGTTCCTTAGCAGGTGAACAGCAGATCCCATTTCATGCAGGTCAAACGGCGGCAAGCACTGTTAAAATGCACGGTGACCTAAGGCATGAAGAACACGTGATCATCACTCAAAATGATTACAATAATTTCTTAACGCGGTATCCAGTCATAGCCACGCATCTCTCCGCAATGCTTATCACTAGAACGCCGCTGTTCATCGGTTACAGCCTTTCCGATCCAGACTTTGACAGTATCCGCAATGTGGTTAGAAGCCGCTTAGGGCCGTTTGTTCGTATGGCCTATGTGGTTCAATTCGATGCTGATCAAGCAGCGATAGAGGCTGGCTATAAGGAAAACCTTCATATCATTTCATTGCCAACTGCAAACCAGCCAAGTCGAGACCATGCGCTTGAGGCATTCTTTTTGCAGATTCAAAGCCATCTCGATAAAAAAGCCACCGCCGATTTACGAAACTCACGACCGGATGCATTCGAAACTTTAGCGCCGGATGTGGTTATGAACACTCCCGATCAGATGGCCGTGGCTGAGGCTACATCCCGACTATGTTTCGTCATGATGGGATTCACCCCGCGATCGGATGAAATATACAGAACTCTGATCACGTCAGCTGTCGAAGCCGCAGGGCTTGCACCTGTGCGAGCGGATGAAATGATAGGGCAAGGCTTTATTATGGAGCAGATTAAAACCGCCATTCAGCAGTCCAGACTCTGCATAGCTGATGTGACGGGTAGCAATCCTAATGTCCTATATGAAATCGGGCTTGCACACGCGATCAAAAAACCCTTAATCTTGCTGGCGCAAGAAGGATCTGTTCTTCCATTTGACATAGCTCACCAGCGAACTATTTTGTACGGCTCAGATTTCGCTGCTGCTGGAGAGCTTTTGCAACACTCCATCTCAGTGACGCTTGGCAGCCGTTTGCATGAGGCACATGAATTACTTAATATTGGCCAATACCGTGCCGCAATTGCGGTCGCAGCAATCGCGTTAGAGCAGCGACTGATCAGCCTCATCTCGGGAAATACCCAAAGTCTGTTCCGCCAAGGCGGATTAACGAAGATGATTCGAGAGCTGACAAAACAAAATGTACTTTCTTCTCTTGATGCTGAGCGTTTAAGCTCGGTCATAAATTTGAGAAACAAAGCCGTTCATGCTAATACCGGGTCCAATCCTACAAAGGGTGATGCTGAATCTGTTATCCAAACCGTTCAAGCGTTTCTAGCTAGAACGACCATCGACAATCATCGGTGATGAGGCTGTGATAAAGGTTGTTATCACAGGTATGAAACTAGTGCGGATTAGTTGTGCTTGTCAAGTTCTGCAATTTGGGTTGGGTGAGACTGGACCATCGCATGAAACGTGAACACCATAGAAACAAGGGCAGCGTTGGACCAATCACATTTGCGCCCTTCGGCAGCGTTTTAGCACCAGGCCGCTTCCGCTTAGTCCAATTACCTATGCAGCGGGTTCCAAGGGAATCGAGGGTTGCACCAAGTCCCAGCAGCAGGATCCAGGACTGATTATGATCCGTGCATAAAGGATCAGTCTGACCGAGTTCCTAGTCTTCCGCCAACAATGCGTCCGGCAACAACCTGACGACCAAACCATCCACAAGTGAGCTGCAAGCGGAGCTAGCTCCTGCTAAGGCGGACGCTCAATGGACGTATTCGACTTCTGGATAATGCGATCCACTTGTCAACTCCGAGACAGAAGCCCCTTTCAGATTCACATTAAAGAATGTACTGATGTAGTGAGCCGTGATGGTGATCTGTTGGCGACCATCCAGGTGCACAATGCCTATTGCGTGGAGCGCGCCCAGCTCCATCTTGCGTCCTGTGCCTAATTCAGAAAACGATCTACGATCCGCCCGTAAGCCCGCCACGTGTGCGGATTGTTGATGGTGGCTTTGAAAAACTCGTCATAAGCAAGCCGGGCATTCCCTCCGGCGTTCGTGATGATGGCCGGAACGGTGCAGGTGCCTGGAGAGGGTGAGTTCACTTGCCAGGGGCTTACTAGCCAACAATATACTTTATCGTCTAGTAAGCTCATTAGTAACTTTCGATTTTTATAAGAGATGTGGCTATGCTTTGTAGCCAACTTCGTCTGCCGCGCGACTCATTTTGCAATGTCCCTTCTAACAGTGGAGGTTGTACTATGCTGTCGTCATGGTTGCTGCGGCTGAAGCTATCTCTCAGGGGCGCCAGGCTCGAAATGATGGAGATTTGCCTGCCGCGCGTGCACATTATGCAGAGGCTGCCAGAATCTACAAGGATCAGAACGACACCTTGGCCTATGCACACACGATCCGCCACATTGCAGATATTTACCAACAAGAATCCAATCTCGGCGAAGCCAGGACTCTATACGAAGAGTCTCTGGAGCTTTACCGCAGCAATCTCAATACAAAGCTTCTTGACCTCGCGAATACAGTCAGGCCGTATGCGCTTCTCAATAAGGGACAAGGCAATCATGATCTGGCAAAGAAACTCTGGGAAGAAGCCGGCTCTCTTTACGGCTCACTTCGTCTCGACTTAGGCGTTTCCGAGTGCAAAGCACATATCAGTCAACTGGGGCAATCCTAATGATTAAGTGCTTGCCTTGGCTCCGGATTATTTGATGAGAAAACGGTTCTATTCTGCCAAATACCGGTTCGGCACATTTCGCACTGGTGCCTTCGTGCCATTTAGTTTCCGGTACAGGTATGCGAGATTGCTGTAGATATCTGCTTCGCGCCTTTGAAACTGTTTGTGCAGACCGCACTGCGTATAGGACAGTAACGTCACATCAAATAGCGCCGTCTCCCAAGGAAAGTCGCTGCCCCACACCAAACCCTTCAATCGCACGTCCAACTTCGCGCCCAGCTTCGCTAACAGCTCCATCATCGGACGACTATAGTTTTCGTGACTGTTGACGGTATGGAAAATCGGGGTGTGGCCACCGAAGCCATCGGCATCTGCGGCAGCACGCGCATTCACGTTTGCCCCTGCCTTGACCAGGGCAGCTGCACACTTCAATGAATTATATTCCGCGCAGATGTGTAACGCGGTAGCACCCTTCAACGGAGTGAAAGTGCAATCCAAGTTGAATTTCCTCTCCGTTTTGAAGCCGGGCTTCTTCATCAAGTGCCGCAGCAGGATGACATCGTCCAACAGTACGGCTTGCAGAACTGGATCTTCAATCACTGCGCCAGCTTCGAGCATTACTCTTACGCACTCCCGAAACTGCGAAGAGCGCAGATACATTTCGATCAAGCATTCCATGGGTGTCTTACCCTTGATCGGCTCTATTGGACTCTGGCCCGCTTTCAGCACGGCCCGGATTTTCTCCGCGGAATGCACCTCAAACGCTCCTAGCAAATCGCCTTTAAGTGACATGCTGCCTCACTTGAGAGTTGACGTTCTCGGACTGTCAAACTCGTCCTAACACTTCATGTCCTATTAGGCCGGAGCGTGATTGCCCAACATTGAAACTGTGTGGACAGAGTCTCCGAGTTCGGCGACGGGTGAAGTTTTCCTCATGGAGATTACATTTTTGCGAGTTACCCGATGGAACTGTAGGCGGATTCCCATCGTGGATCGCCCTACCAAAGCCCCCTCCTAACTTCGCAATGAAATCTGTCGACCGCAACGACACTAAAGTTGCGAGGGAAACATTGACCAAGTAGCAGCGCCTGTTTGCGATCCGCAACAAATACACGGCTCTCATCTCAGGCGAACTACTCTGGATCAACAACAGTGAGTCTGATAACGTCCTGAGCTTCCTATACAAGAAGGGTGATGAAGAGATGTTATGATTCTGAACCTCTCAAATCGCAACACCCACGTCACGATCGATCTTCCGGTAATAGATTACTCATCAGTGGAAACCTGCTTGAAGGACGGTAAGACGTACTTCCCGCTGTACTCCGGCCGGGGTTTGACGAACCTCACCGCTTACGAAGCCTTCGTTGGGAAACGGATCCCGCTTGCGCCGCTGCAGCTAGCGGGTCACTAACGTAGCCTTCCGGCAACGCAAACGCGTACAAAACTCCGTGCGCTCCGCAGACAAGGTATTGGCGGCCGTCTATCTCGTAAGTGATCGCAGGACCTTGCGCTGGACCGCCACCGTACACATGCCATAGGGTCTTGCCAGTGACGGCGTCAAGCGCGAGCACGTTGCCATGAACGTCGGCTGAGAAGACAAGATCGCCCGCCGTGCTCAAAACTCCTGACCAGTCCCAACCAGAGCCCAAGTCGTGCTCCCACCTGCTCTTACCGGTTTGATAATCAATCGCCCGCAGATAACAACGGGACCAGACGGTGAGATCGCGTCCCGCAAAACCTTCTGGTTTGCCCGTCGAGTAAGCGTAATAAAGGCTGAATGACTGGTGCGTGTCTACGAACAAAAGGCCATTGTTCGGATCAAAGCTCGGCGCCATCCAATTGGTCGCGCCGATCGCATCCGGCTCCACGAGAGTGCCGGCCGGGCTGGGATACTTCTCCGTTTTGCCAACCGGGCGGCCCTTCGCATCTACGCCTGAACTCCAGTTTGTTTCTTCATAGGGCGCGGAAAGCAACGCCTTACCCGTTGTTCGATCTAAGACGAAGAGATAGCCATTGCGCGAAGCTTGAATGAGCAGCTTGCGTGGCTGACCATGAAAGTCGCCGTCAAAGATGACGGGTGTTTGCACCGCATCCCAATCGTGAACGTCGTGGGGCGACGGCTGGAAGTACCATGCCAATTTGCCGGTGTCAGGGTTCAGCGCAACAATTGAACAGGTATAGAGATTGTCACCTGGCCGAGCGGAGCCGTCCATCACGGGATTCGGATTCGCTGTGCCCCAATACACAAGGTTTGATTCCGCATCGTACGTGCCCGTCACCCAGGTCATCCCGCCTCCGTGCTGAATGGCATCGCTGTTTGCGGGCCAAGTCTCGGAACCGGGCTGCCCCGGCTTGGGAAGCGCATCCCACCTCCATTCGAGCTTTCCCGTCTCGGCGTCCAAGGAATCAATGAACCCGTGCAGGTCGTTGAAATCTCCCGACACACCCACTAGTACGTGATTGCGAATCACAAGGGGCGCCATCGTCGCCCAATATCCCTGCTTGACGTCTGCCAGCACTTTATCCCATTGCACTTCGCCCGAGCGGGCGTCGAGACACAGCAGATGCGCATCAGGGGTCTCAAAATACAAATGGCCCTTGTACATGCCCAATCCGCGCTGGCCGATGTGCAGCCCTTCATTGTCGTGGTAATGGTAATGCCAATTCTGCTGCCCGGAGCGCGCATCCACCGACCAAACGTCATCCGGCTCGGTGAAGTAGAGTGATCCATCCACCAAGAGCGGCGTCGATTTCAGGCCGGGCCCTGTGTTCACGTCTGTCTGGAACGCCCAAGCCATGCTCAACATACCGACATTGCTCTTATTGATCTGCCGGAGAAAGCTGAAACGCTTACCGGAATAATCGCCGTTATAAGTAGGCCAGCTATCTGCTGAAGGGTGGACAAGCGTTTTCGGATCCAAGCCCTGCGCACTTATGGCCAGCGCAGTGCCTACACACGCGAGGAGAATCTTAGTCATCTGAGCGTCTCAAGGTAAGCAAAGAGGTCATGCAGATTCGCATCCGTATAGCTCTTCAAAAGCTGCTCATGGGCGGCAAGAGGATCATGCACTTCCACCCGCACCGTATTGCGCTTCCACGTGTGCACCCAATTCGATTTGTCGCGAAGCGTAACGAGAAACTCATCGGCATACACTTGCTCACCGCTGAAGGTCTGGCCGGAAGAGTCTTTCACATTCAGCAAAGGCTGCAGGCCGGAAGGAAAAGCGATCCGGGTTTGCAAGTCGAACGGTTTGTATTTGGATGCGATATGCGCTAAGTCGCCGGTCGACGAGTGGCAGGAGAAGCAGTTCCCGTGGCCGTTGAAATAAGTTTGTCCAGCGGCTGCATCGCCGACCAGTAATTTCTCCACCGGGTACTCGGAGGGAATGCGCTGCGACACCGAGGCAGCGACTTTAGCCTGCGCATGAAGATATTGCGCGATGTTGCTGATCTGCGTATCAGAAAGCTGAAAGGCCGGCATTCCCTTCTCCGGGCGACCCTTGTGAACCACCGGTCCGATCAGGTTGCCGTTCACGTCATGGCTTACCAATGACGACCGGATCAGGTCCGGGCCACTCGCTCCGCGCGCATCCCGACCATGGCAGAACCCACAAGTCTGTTGGAACTGCGCCTTACCGGCGCCAACGTTCGAAGAATCCACCTGTCGCGGGCTGACGTTGTCCAAATCCTGCGCCAGCAGCAAGACGGGAACAAAAAGAAAAATTACGAGGACTGTGCGCATAAAAAGCAGGATTCCGCAATCTCTTTGAGGATCAGCGACTGCTCCCACCGGTCACTTTCCTCCTTTCCGCGAAAAGAGCGCGCGTAATAGATGTCCTGGGCGAGTAACTCCGGCGTGAAACAGATGTCGTCCCCAGCGTCAGCGCTCTTCAGGAAGTTGCGGAAACACTCGGTCCACAGCCGCCGGAAATGCGCCACGTACGTTGGCTGATCAAGAGCATTGCGAAGAACGGCAACCTGAATGCACCCGGGACTTGCGATTCGGCCATGCAAGAAGCGCACTCGCTGTAGCACCGGTTCAATGAAATCGAATTTCTTATCAAAGCCGCCGTAGACCATTTCCTGGCCGGTGTACCAATGCGAGAAATCACCGTTGAAGCGCATATCAGGAAAGTGATGCACGAAGTTGACCGTGCGCCACATATCCTGGCAAATAGTCGCTCGATGCGTTTCGACATACAGCGGTATCTTCCAGCGACTGGAAGCTGCTAGGACACTTTCGATGAGTCGGAATGCCTCCCCGTCGTCTTCGAGTCCCCAACCTACGTGCAACGTGGCAGCCTCGAAGCCGTCTCCCGCAACCTGTTCGGCAAAGGTATCAGCGTCAGCCGGAGCGTTGACCCGGCCGCTTGCCGCGATTTGCAAATTAAGCGTACGGCAGACAGCCAGTTCAGCCGGGGTGGCCCGTTCGACGAACTGTACACCATCGAATCCCGACGCGTGAATGGCTTCGACACAATGTTGAAACGTTCCCTGTGGACCCGCCGAATCGCCCGGCAGAGATTGGAGCGCTAATAAGTTCATCAGGCAGCGAAGCTGCGTCCCGCCGCTCATTGAACCGCGTTGGCATCCAGCGTGGCCAGCCGGAGCGCGCTCTCATCCTTCGACTCGTCCAACCAGGACTCGCTGTCGGCTTCGCTGAACCGCCGCATACCGGCGTCCAGAATGGCGGAATCTGGAACTTTGCTTAGAGGAGTATAGCGAGGGTGGTGCGCTTCTTTGTAAGGATTATTCCGTGCGGCGTTGTAGCAGCAGATCATCGCCCAACGCGGATTCTCAGAACGATTCTGGTCAGACCGGTGCAGCAAATTGGCGTGAAAGAAAAGAACATCGCCGGGCTGCATGTCCACATAGACCAGGTCCAGCCGTTTCTCTGCTTCGTGCACACGCTCCAAGTCCGCGCCGGCCTGATCGCCCGTGAGCACATGATCGATGCGGCCCATATGATGCGAACCACTCAGCACCTGCATGCAACCGTTCTCGCGCGTGGCTGGGTCAACGGCGATAAAGGCGCTGGTCAGGTCCGGGAACAGAACACCATTCTGGTACCAATAGCCATAGTCCTGGTGCCAAGCCCAAGCGCCGCCCACTCTTGCGTCCTTCATGATCATCTTGGAGTGGTAATGATAGACCTCGCCGTCGAGGAGCATCTCGGCTGAGTTCACGATAGTCTCGCAACGCGCAAACATGCCATAGATGGTGTCGCCGGGATGGTTCCACAAGGACAGTCGAACGGTACCGCCTTCGCCGTCGCCCTTGCCGAACGCATGCTGGTCTAGTTGTCTATCCTCTCTTGAAGCACGACGCAGGAGATCAATCTCCTCTGTACTGAACATGCCTCTTGCGACGACAAAGCCGTTGCGCTCGTAATCGTTTAAAACGTCTTCGCCAAGGGGGCCGGTTGCCATAGATGTGTCTCCTCTTCTTAAGAACGAATCCCGAGCGCATCCATCATGCTGCTACTGGATTGATATGCCTCGCGCACCCAATCCACAATCTTCGCGGGTTCGGGTGAGTATTCTAGTTCGATGCTGACGGTGCCAGCAAAATTAGCATCAGCGAGAGCTTTCAAATAAGGCGGGAAGTTCACAATTCCCCGGCCAGGAGGCAAATCGCCATGCACAACACCGTTGCAATCAGAAAGGTGAACATGCGCAACGCGCCCGGCTAATTTCGCGATCTTCTCTGGCGGATCATGTGCCAACGCTAGGTGCGAGATGTCGACGTTGGCCTTCACCTGAGGTTGCGCTACTTCATCCAGAAAGCGGTCCATCTTATCAATTGTGTTGACGATGGATAGCGGAAACGGCTCCAGTTCGAGAGCAATTTCGAGTCCGAGCTCGTTGGCATAGACGCCGAGTTCGCGAACGCCTTCTACGGCCCAACTCCATTGATCGGGCGGCGCAATTACTTCCCGGTTCCAGATGTATTCGCCGGCAACCAAGAGGAGATTCTTTGCTCGCAGCGCAAAGCAGAGATCAAGAAAACGCTTGGCGCGCTCGATGTGGAAGCGACGCACAGGTCCATTGAAATCGGCAATACCGAGAGCGCAGCAAACGGTTGAGATGACGGGCAACTGACAGGCGGAGCAGGTTTCATGAATAATCCGCAGCTCTTGCGGTGATATATCAAGTGGATCAGCGAAGATATCGATGGAGTCGAAACCGAGATCTTTGGTGAGCTGAATACCCTGAGCGGTACTGATAGGGGTGCCGAGCCACGCCGAACTAATGAGCCCAAGCTTCATGGATTGTTCCCAGCTGGAGGAGATAGTATCATAGGGTTCCATTGACATCATGAACTTTTAATACAACGTTCATAAACGGAGGTTTCGTGGATCTCGACCTAAACCTGAATCACCTCGCACCCAAGCCGCCGCGCCACGATTTCGGTATCGGCGCTGTAGGAGCGGGCTTCATCATGCGTGATATGCAATTGAAAGCGTATGCCGAGGCTGGGCTTAATGTGGTCGGGATAACCTCAAGGACTCCGGAGATCGCGCGCGAAGTGGCGGACCTGCGCGGAATTCCGAAGCTTTACCATACGCTACCGGAGATGTTGCGGGATCCTGACATTCAGATTCTCGATGTCGCGGTACCACCGCATTTGCAACTGGATATTGTTCGGCAAGCGCTGGATCACGGTAAATATCTAAAAGGCATTTTGGCGCAAAAGCCGCTGGCGGTGAACTACGAAGAAGCAGCCGCCATTGTGGAGCTTTGCCAAGCCAGCGGGATGACGTTGGCAGTGAACCAGAACATGCGGTATGACCAGTCCATTCGTGCGTTGAAGACGATTCTGGAGCGTGGCTATCTGGGAACTCCAGTATTGGCAACGATTGAGATGCGCGCTGTTCCGCATTGGCAAGCCTGGTTGCGCGATTACCAGCGCCTGACCTTATTGAACGTAAGCGTTCACCACATTGACGCCTATCGCTATTTGTTCGGGGAGCCAGAATCGATTTTTGTGAGCGCGCGGAAAGATCCGCGTACCAACTTCCCTCACGAAGACGGCATCTGCCTGTACATCCTGGAATACGAAAATAGCATGCGGGCAAGCGCCTGGGATGATGTCTGGACGGGACCGCGTAACGGGCAGGATGACCTGAAGCCGTTTATCAAATGGCGGGTAGAAGGAACCGAAGGACTGGCCGAAGGCACCATTGGGTGGCCGGAGTATCCGAATCGTACGCCCAGCACATTGACGTTTACGACCACCTTGAAGCCCAATATGTGGTTCACGCCGCGCTGGAGCGAAGTGTGGTTTCCGGATGCGTTCCAAGGACCGATGGCGGAGCTGATGGGGGCGATTGCAACGAACTCGCAACCGGCTACAAACGGCGTTGACAACCTGAAGACCATGGCAATCATCGAAGCCGGCTACCAATCGATAAAGGAGCGCAGGTCAATTGCGGTCGCGCCCGTCCGTCAACAAGACTTCGCGGGTTTGATGCACCAATAGGATGCCGCGCCGTTCTTCTTCCTCCCCGACTATGAAAGACATCGCTCGGCATGCGAACGTCTCGATGGGTACGGTTTCCCGCGTGCTCAACCGCCACCAAGACGTCGACGACGGATTGCGGGAACGCGTAGAAGCAGTGGCCCTGAAGGTCGGCTACCGTTTGAGCGCCCGGACACGCAGCGTTGTCTATGACAAGTCTCGAATTATCGGCCTGATTCTGCTGAATGACTTCGGCCTCAGCTCAGCGCAATCGCTATTGCTGCTGGGAGTCGAAGAGTACTGTTCAAATGCGGGCTATTACCTGCTGTTTGCCCGGCATCAATATCCGGAGACCGCAACGGCCGCCACCTTGGAAATTCCAAACGTAGTGCAGACGCCCGGCCTCGCGGACTGCGTCATCGTCGCTGGCACAATCCACCAGAACATTCTCAAAGCCCTGGAGAAGCATGGCCTGCAGTATGTCTTTTTGGGCAACAATCTAATGGATGCGGGCGCAAGCGTGTCCGGCGTCAACCTGGTTGAATACGACGACACAACAGGGTGTTACCAGGCTACTCAATACCTGGCGCAATTGGGGCACAAACACATCTGGTATCTGGGCGATGCCTCACGCCCTTGGCACAGGAACCGCTTCAAAGGCTACTCGGAAGCGATCGCCGAGTTAGAGCTGGAGCATCATTCGCATACCATCTCGCTCTCTGACGACGAGTTCGAAAGCGGGCAGGCGGCCGTTTCCTACATTCTGGAGCAGGACTGGCCCATGACCGCGGTTCTTGCGGCTTCCGACGGACTTGCGTTTGGCGCCCGTGAAGGTTTGCGGCAGCATCGGTTGGACGTGCCCAAGCATGTGAGCCTGATCGGCTTCGAGCACGAGATGGGACGCGCGCGCGCTTCAAACCTGACGAGCGTCTCAGTAGATATGGCAGAAGTGGGACGGCAGCTTGCTAAGGCCGCAATCGCCCAGATTGAGGATCGCGAAAAAGGTACTCGCCCCATGGTTGTCCCCACATACTTGGTGAAACGCAGCACGTGCCGTCCGCTGCGCAAAGAGGAACACATGATGCTGTAGCGTAAGGCATACGCCTTGCGCGGCCATCCACATCACTAAAAATATGTTGTCTCTATACAGGAAATCTCTCCTGCTCTCCGCTACGCTGCTGGCGGTCGGCAGCTTGCTGCAAGCGGCTGGTGTCACTTATAGGGGTGGCAACGGCCCAGGCCGCGGCAAGAACATAGTGCTGGTGGCGGGCGACGATGCGGAGTACCACTCCGAAGAAGCGCTGCCGGCGCTCGCTAAGATCCTTGCTGTGCGGCACGGATTTACTTGTACCGTTCTCTTCTCCATCAATCCCGGCGACGGAACTATCGACCCACGCGCCAAGCACAACATACCGGGTTTGGAAGCTCTCAAGCAAGCAGACCTGCTCGTCCTGTTTATCCGCTGGCGCGATCTGCCTGATGAGCAGATGAAGTTTTTCATCGATTACTTCGAATCCGGGCGGCCAATTATCGCACTTCGTACCGGCACCCATCCGTTTGAGCTGAAGACCAGCCAGACGTATGCGCAGTGGTCCTGGGACAGTAAAGTTCCCGGGTGGGAAGGCGGCTTCGGGCGTAAGATTTTAGGCGAGACTTGGATAAATCATCACGGTAATCACGGCTCGCAGAGTACGCGCGCCTGGTTTGCGCCCGAAGCGAATCAAAGCCCGATTCTGCGCGGCGTAGAAGACGGAGAGATCTGGGGGCCCACCGATACCTACGAAGTGCGCCTTCCGATGCTACCCAGCTGCCATCCGCTGCTATTGGGTCAGGTGCTTTCGTGGTTGAGTCCCGAAGGATCGCCGGTCACCGGGAAGAATGATCCCATGATGCCCATCGCATGGACCAACACATTCACGACGGAGTCGGGCAAGACGGCGCGGGTGTTTACCTCCACCATCGGAGCGGCCGACGATATTGAGAACGAAGCCTTGCGGCGCATGATTACGAACGCGGCCTATTGGGCCGTGGGCCTAGAATCTGTCATTCGGCCCAAAGCAAACGTTGCTTTTGTGGGCAAGTACGATCCGCACTCTTTTCTCAACGAAATTTATACGGCCGGTCTTAAACCTTCTGATCTGGCGATGACGGCCCCGCAGTAACAGCTTACGGGAGACGGTTGAATGGGGTTGTTTGGGACGGCAGGCTTGCCCTTAGACAGTCGCGTCTCTGAGGCGTTAGCGCGGAGGGCTTTTAGACATTTTATGGGCTCCCTCCTCAGTCCATCAAAGGCGCAGACGATCCTGGTGACCGCCCTTCTGCTCTGCGCGTTGTCGCTGCAATGTTCGTGGGCACAGGAAGAGGCGATCGCGCCTGCCGTTGCCGCGCTCCAGCGCGGTGACTACCCATCTGCCGAGCAGATTCTGAAAGCCCGGCTGAGCGCGCAGCCTAAGGATGGGGAAGCGCTCGGCATTCTGGCGATTGTGCTGGACCAAGAGCAGAGATACGGCGAGGCGGACGTAATCTACCGACGAGCCCTAGGGAGTTCGCCACCTGATCCCGCTTTGCTCAATAACTTCGGCAATCATCTACTGGCTAGCGGCACGGCCGCGGAGGCGCGCAAGGTGTTTCTCCGAGTCATTGCACTCGAGGCCGAGAACGCCAATGCGCTGGTGCAGCTCGCGCGGATTTCTTTAGAAAGAAAGGCGCCGGGGGAAGCACTGGGTTATCTGAATCGTGTTCGAGCGGCCTTACAAGACCGCCCGGATGC
Source organism: uncultured Bryobacterales bacterium (assembly GCA_937859895.1). Taxonomy (GTDB): domain Bacteria; phylum Acidobacteriota; class Terriglobia; order Bryobacterales; family Bryobacteraceae; genus Bog-105. The sequence goes on from CALMAV010000178.1 coordinate 16,951, forward strand.
CGTAATTCTGCGCATGCAGGCCAACTATCAGTTAGGCCGGCGAAGGGAGGGAGACGCCATTCTGGCGAAGATTTCCGCAAGCGCTTTCTCCAACTTCCGGCAGAGCTTCGCACTGGGTGTAGCACTGGCGTCCGCCGGGCAGTACGAAAAGGCAGAAGGCTTCTTCTCAAAAACTCTGGAAGCCGACCCGGCAAATTTCGAAGCGGTTTATGATCTCGGGTTAGCGGCCTCACACGCCGGACATAATGAACGGGCGCGTAGTGCGCTCGAACAGGCGATTGCGCAGCAGCCGCAGAACGTGAACGTGCTTTACGATTTGGCAGCAGTGAATGTGGCGCTGGACCGGAAGGAAGCCGCGCTCGAATCGCTGGCAAAAGCGTCACGGCTGGCGCCACAGCGGACTGATGTATTGCAGTTGGAGGCGCGCACGTCGGCGGCGCTCGGCTATTTCGCGGATGCTCGAAATGCCTGGGACGAATACTTGAAACTTGTGCCGGGCGACGATGTGGCACGCCGCGAGCGAGCGTTCGCGCAAACGGCGACAGGCGAAAAGATGGAGGAAGCCCTGGGCGCGTTGAACACGTTCGTTCGCAGGCATCCGGCTGATCCAGTCGGTCATTACGAACTCGGCACCGCCGAGGCAACGCCGCAGCCAAATGACGCGCTGCAGGAGTTGAACCGCGCTCTGCTGCTGAAACCCGATCTCACCGCGGCTCACGGAGCGCGCGGTCTCTTGCTCTACCAGCAGGGAAAGGCGGAAGCGGCGCTCGCGGATTTTCAGTTCGTCGCGCAAAAAGAGCCGAATAACGGTACTATCCTGGACAGACTCGGTGAAACTTATCTGTCGCTGGATCGACCGGACGATGCGTTGCCCCTGCTAAGAAAAGCGGCGGAGCTTCTACCTTCAAATTCCACCGTGCTGCTGCGTTTGGGTCGTGCTTTGTCAAAGACCGGACAAGAACAAGAAGCCACGGCCGTTTTTGCGCGCTGCCGGGAATTGGGTCCGAACAGATCCGCCTCCCCACATCCCGCAGGCTTGGTGGAGTTCCTAGGCCTCTCGCCCGAAGAACAAAACGCCCGATACCGGGCGGGTGTGGAGCATACAGTACAAAATCATCCAGACAACGCCGAGGCCCAGGTTCGCTATCTCGGCATTCTTTTGAAAGGCGGGGACACAGCGGCCGCTAGCCCGGTGGTTCGCACCTTGGGCACTCTGAAGCTTTCGACGCCCTTGCTGACCCAGGCCGCAAGCACACTGCTCGATGCAAGCCAGTACTCATTAGCTAAGCAGCTTCTGGATCAAAACCGCGCCGCAGCCTCACCGGAAGTGTGCATTGATCGCGCCGTCGCTGAATTGCACGTGACGGGCGCTCAGGCCGGGCTAGACGCACTGAGCAGCATTCCCCTGTCACAGCAGAATGGCGACTATTATCTTGCGCGCGCGCAGATGCTAGTTACGCAGGACCGGTCCGAGGACGCGGAGATCTCTATTCAGAAAGCAACGGCTCTGAATCCTACTCGTTCCGACCTTTATCGCCAGGCAGCACTGTTTTGGGTTAAGAACCATCGCTTGTCCCAAGCACTCCAGTTACTGATCCAAGCGGCCCGGACGGTTCCGAACGATCCAGAACTCTCGCTCTTGCACGCCATAACGCTGGAACTGATTGGCAGCCATACCAACGCGGACAGCGAGTTTAAGCAGCTGGAGACTCGCTGGCCGGCATGGTACAAGGTCTGGACCGGCAACGCGCTCGTGCTAGAAGCCCGGGGGAGACATGCCGAGGCTGAGACGATGAGGCAGGCCGCAAGCGCGCTCGGCGCGCCTTCGAACGTCGCCAATGTGGGACGCCAGGCGGGCTTTACCTCCGTAGACCTCGGTACTGCACTGCCAGTTTTATTCCCGTAACACGCATTCATCTGCGGCCCTGATGAAAAGTTCTTGAAGGTTTCATCAACGTTTGATATCGTGTCCAGCAGTACCAACTTAGGAAGGTCATCTCATGGAGGCATGCGTGCGTTTACTCTTCGACCGAACTAATGCACTGCGCCGACAATTCTCGCCTTTGGGCGCCTTGTTCGCGCTGGCTTTAGCCGTTAATTTCGGTCCCTTTGCTTGGGGCCAAACCTTTTCATCGTCTATCACTGGCAGCGTCACCGATCCTACCGGAGCCGCCGTACAAGCTGCCAAAGTGCAGCTTAAAACCGTGAGTACCAATGATGTGCACGATGAGGTCACGCACGGCGATGGCTCTTATCAATTCAACAATCTATTGCCGGGTACGTATCAAATCAGTGTCACCGCGCCAGGTTTTCAAACATACGTTCGCGACAATCTGGTGCTACAGGCGCAGATCGCGGCCAGCGTGAATGTTGCCCTTCAGGTTGGGAATGCGCAGCAGCGGGTGGAAGTAACGGGGTCATCGGTTCTGGTAGATACCGAGACGGCGAACAACACGGTGACGTTGGATAGCCACCTGCTCGCGTCTTTGCCCAACGCCACCAGAAATTCTTTGAACTTCGTTTTTGCCGTGGCCGGAACAACGGAAGGTCCGGCAGGGGCAACGAACAGGAATGGGACATTGGATCAGAGCTCCAGCAGCTTTGGGTTGAACGGTGGCCGGACGGGTGAGTCAACCATCCTGATTGACGGTGCTCCTTCCACCGCGGTGGACTGGGGCGGCCTCTTCGTATCCCCGCTGCAAGACTCCGTGCAGGAGCAGCAGATTGTTACAAACACCTATGACGCTCAATATGAGAGCGGGGGATCGGGTATTGTTACGCTGATCACCAAAGGCGGCGGAAACACGTTTCACGGAGAGGCGTACGATTATCTTCAGAATTCGGCTCTCAATGCCAATTCCTGGTCAAATAACAAGAACGGAGCTCTCAAAGGACAGTTCAAGAGGAATCAGTTCGGCGGAAACGTCAGCGGTCCGATCCTGAAGCGTGCAAATCTATTTTTTTTCGGTGGGTACGAGGGGTTACGACAGCCGACTACGCAGGACAGCGGCTTGCTCTCGGTCCCCACACGAGCCGAGCGCAATGGGGATTTCTCCGGTGCGTTGAATGCCGATGGCACGCCGAATCTGATCTACAATCCGTTTACGACGGTGCAACTTCCTGACGGGAGCTACACCCGTCAACCGTTCGCCGGCAACAGAATTCCACAGAGTCTGTTCAATCCGGTAGGCGCCAGGATTATGAGCCTGTACCCGCTTCCCAACCGGGCGGGCCAGGGACCAAATCAAATCAATAACTTCTTTGCGCAGGGCGCCGGTAATAGCGTGAACGACAAAATGGATAGCCGAGTGGATTGGGAACAAAGTCCAGTCCACAGACTGTTCGTGCGCTGGTCGGACCGTTTTCGCCAGGATATTACGAATCCCTGTTATTTCTGTAACGGCGCCGATTCCGGAGTAAATGAGCACGACACCGGCTTTCAGGGCGTCTTGAACGATACAGTTACTCCGAGCCCTACTTGGGTAATCAATACGTTCGTCAGCTTTAGCCGGTGGCAAGAGGCGCACGTAGCCCAAAGCTTGGGGGTAGCGAATGCATCAACTATCGGGCTCTCGCCGTCATTGTTCCAAGCGCCCATCCTACCCGGAGTTAACGTGCAGAACTATTCGGGCCTAGGCGTGACTTTCGGGGGAGGATTCCAGAAATACACGCGCTACTCAAACACGGTCGCAATGAACATCACCAAGCAGTTCTCGAAGCACACGCTGAAATTCGGTGCTAACTTCGACGACCTGAGAATCAACAACACCAATGAGGCGAATGGCGTCAGCACGGGCTCTCCGGCCTTCAACTTCGGAACCGCACTAACATCATGCGATCCCAACGTTAACGGGGGTCCCTGCCTTGCCAGCAACAATGGTTCCAGTATGTCGGGTAACGCCCTTGCCTCGATACTGCTGGGGACCGCAAGCGGTGGCGGGCAGTCTTTCAACATAGATCCCGCTATGGGTTTGCATACCTTTGGAGCCTACATTCAAGATCAGTGGAGAGTCACTCGGCGATTAAGCGTGAACGTAGGCGTCCGGTATGAGAATCAGCGTCCCGCGACAGAACGGTTCAATCGCCTTGAGTATTTCAACACCACAGTCGTGAATCCTATCAGTTCTCAGGTCGGGTTAAACGTCCGCGGCGGATTCGAATACGCGGGCGTTAACGGGAATGATAGATACGCCTGGCCGCCCAATGATCTTGACTTCGCACCTCGCGCTGGAATCGCATTTAAGATCACCGATCGGCTAGTAGCTCGCGCTGGGGCCGGCATATACTTCAGTTCTCCGTCAGCGTTGATCAGTTTCGATAATCCTGGCCAGTTCTACGGGTTTAGTTCGTCGACACCATATAATGCGACGGCCCAGAATGGATTTGTTCCATTAAACCTAGTCAACAACCCCTTCCCCACTGGCCTTAATTCGCCTACGAATAGCTCGCAAGGCTTACTTACGCTGGTGGGCGATGGACAAAGTCAGATATGGCCGAAAGCGCCACACCCCACGCCTTACGTCGAACAATGGAGCTTCGATCTGCAATACCAGCTCGGTCGAAGTTCAGCGTTTCAGATCGGCTATTTGGGAAATCGAGGACGCAAGTTGCTATATGGTAATCCAAATATCAACGCGAACCAATTACCCGATCAGTACCTAAGCCTTCAGTCGCAGCTAGATCAACAGGTAGCTAACCCGTTTTTCGGCGTTCTTGATCCAAGCACCCCGCTTGGATCGCAGCGCACGATAGCATATAACCAACTGCTGCGCCCATACCCCGAATTTACATACCTCGGGTGGAGTCGTTCTTTACCCGGAGCAAGGTCCTCCTACAACGCGCTCGACGCAAAATTCACTCACAGCTTCACTGCTGGCTTAAGCCTTTTAACAACGTATCGGTGGTCGAAAGCGTTAGATAACGGTCCGGAAGACTTCCTTGGCTACGCGACCGGTAATCAGTGGCGCGACTCCTACAACACCATGCTGGACTACAACATCAGCACGCATGACGTTCCGCAGAGTTTCGCGACGGCGCTGGTCTATGACCTGCCATACGGCAGAGGCAAACACTGGGGCAACAGTGCTCCAAGGATCGTGAAAGAAGTATTGGGAAATTGGCAGCTTTCGAGTGTAGTTCGGCTGGCCAGTGGCCTTCCGCTACCCTCGGCAATTTTTTGGAGCAACAACAATCCACTTGGTCCATATGGTTACCCAGGGCCGCAGATCGCTAACTTGGGGGGAAACCCGGTGCCCTCAAACCGAACGCCTAATGATTGGATCAACGCCGCGGCTTATACGCAGCCGTCTCAATGGACGTTGGGGAATGCACCGCAACGGATGACGCAGCTTCGGGAGCGTGCCGCTCGCAACGTTGATGTTTCAGTCGCGAAGAACTTCGGGGGGGAGCGATATCAGGCCTGGCTCCGCGCCGAGTTTCTAAATGCGTTCAACTACGCGCAATACAATCTGTCACCGTTCAACAGCGTTCCCCTATGCATAACTTGCGGAGACTTTGGCGATCTCAACTCTACGGAGAACAGCCCCCGCACTATCCAGCTTAGTCTAAAGCTGAGTTTTTGACGTGTTCCTAACACAACACGGTCCGGCTGCTTTCAATACCTCCGGGCCGTTTTCCTTTGCTGCCGAAATGCGTGTCAAGGATCACAGCAGCTACCGCGGGAAGAGCCATATGTGCACTTCCAGATACTCGACTGGCCGGATTATGAAGGTTGGATGAGGAAGCGAATCAATAAACCGGCGCGATGTTGTCGGATGCTCGATTATTGCCGCAGCTGGTGGATTCAACCACTTCGCACTTGCCTCTACGAGCTCATCTGGTTCTGGCAAAGTGAATACAACGGATCGTGGCACACAAAAATTCCGCAGACCTCTGTGGCGCTCGGAATGAGATTGCTCGACGCAATGTTTGTTGCCGTGCGGCGCCTTGAGACAACGGCATGATACAAATTCCAACGGCGCGAGAAGAGCTTCACCTTCTGTACCCAACTGATCTGGATATTACTCTTGAACGTCGGAACAGCAAACTAGAGTTTAGCTTCTCGAACTGAGGCGTGCATTCTCAGCATGTGAAAAGTTAGCAGGCTTAGCAGAAATGAAGATACACAAACGTACAAAAGTAATCGCTTCCCTCAGCGTGAGCTGCTCCATGGCAGCTGCGAGTTGGCTCACTTTCGGCGGAGGACCGCAGCGAAATGGCTGGGCGCAAGATGAGACTACCATTTCCGCTGACACAGTGAGCGGCATGCAATTGCTTTGGAAGCTGAAGCTAGACAATGAGCCGAAGCAACTGAATGCTTTGACAACCCCCGTAGTGATCAACCCTGTGTATACGAACAAGGGAGCTGAAACTTACGTAGTGGTCGGCGGTAGTTCGGACAACCTGTACGTGGTGGATGCCGATACCGGAAAAGTGGCTTGGCAGAAGCACTTCACGAATGAAGCTCCCGCCCCGGCTGGAAACTTGGGAACGGGTTCCTACTTTTGTCCCGATGCGCTAAATGACACGCCGCTCATCTTACAAGGCCAGGCGGGTCCGACAGTGTATGTGATTTCGATTGATGGTAAACTGCATGCGCTGAACCTGGTCAACGGAGAAGACCGTTTTGCTCCACACCAGTTTGTTCCAGCTTACTCTAAGAATTGGAGCCTAAACTCGGCGGGCAACTTTATTTATACGACTACGTCGCAGGGATGCGGCCGCGCCAAATCGGGCGTTTGGAGCATGGACATCAGCAGTCCGGAGAAGCCTGTTGTCTCTTTTCAATCAGATTCGTCTGGCGGAGGCGTTTGGGGCCGAGGCGGCGCCTCAGTCGGTCTGAATGGAACGATCTATGCGGAAACAGGAGATGGTCCCTTTGATGCCGCTACCGGCAAGTACGGCAACAGCTTATTGGCGCTCTCGCCGGGTAATTTGAAATTGCTCGACTATTACACACCTGCGAACGTCACTTACTTGACTCGCAAGGACCTGGATATGGGGAACATCACTCCGGTCGTTTTTCATCATGAAGGAAGAGAGTTGGTGGTGGGTTCCGGGAAGGAAGGAGCGCTCTTTTTGGTGGATACGAAATCTCCCGGCGGCGAAACACATCGCAAGCCACTGTTTCAGAGTCCATTGTACGTCAACCAAGGCGCCGATATCGCGGGGCGCGGATTTTGGGGCGCCTTCGCCACCTGGGAGGACTCCAAAGGTGTTCGTTGGTTATATGCGCCGGCTTGGGGGCCTTCCAGCGTGAAAGCTCCAGCATTTCCGATCGGTAACGGGGCTACTCCTGACGGCAGCTTGATGGCTTTTAGGGTTGAGGACAAAGATGGCCAGCCGGTTCTGACACCCGCTTGGGTGTCGCACAATATGGCTGTTCCAGAGCCCCCTGTTATCGCGAATGGTGTTGTGTTCTCTGTGTCCAGCGGCGAGTTTATTCGTCAGGTGAAGGAGAACGGTCAATTGTATACCGCGGACGAGCGCATTGCACAGACGACAGGAAATGCCACCCTGTATGCTTTCGACGCGCAAACGGGAAAAGAGTTGTTCTCCAGCGGAAAGACCATGACCTCCTTCACGCATTTTGGTGGGGTCGCGGTGAGCGATGGACGTGTGTATGCCTCGACGCACGATTCCACACTTTACGCCTTCGGAGTGAAGGGAGAGTAGCGCCGTCAGAAGGTCGCCAAGCCAAGGCCAATTGAGGCCCGGCCCGGGATACAAGGAATGGGCCAGCAAGATGAAAGAGATTGGTTTGCAGCCATCCACTACCGGTGAGGGAGGCGGCAAGGAACCGGCCAGAGCGTCACGCATTACCTCATCCCGGGTAATCTGTTTACCCGAGGGTACGCCAAGCTGGCCGCGACTGGATCAAATCGAGCTCGTCCTTACGAAAGAATAGCCCACGCTCATGAGCACCGCTCTTATTTCGCTCGCCCCAAGAAATACGACTGTCATCGTGCAGTTGCAAACGCGTATCTCGGAGTTAGAACGTCTGACCGGAAAGCAAGCGGCGGAACTGATTTCTTCGCCGCTTGTAAAACGGTTGTTTGATCTAGCCGCTTAGCAAGTGTACGGTGGCTAAGACACCGCATCCCGTGCCTCCTGCATGTCTCCTAAAGTTACAGGAGGAAGTTGGGAGCCGGCGTTCTGGACCATCGCTCGTTTGGCAGCGTTTCGCTTGGCGCGGCCAACGATTCCCTTGATATCGCTGATGGAAAGACCAGCGAGAACTGTGCGGCTGACATGCTCCCTGTGGAACTCGACAACCGTTCCGCCCAGCATAAGGTTCAGGATCCGGTAACGGCTCTCTTCCCCGGGGAGCGGAATGGACAGGTGCTCGGAGAATCGATCGCCGTTCCGAATGGCCGGGTCGACATCGCCGAAGTGATTCGTGGCCCCGATCAAGAAGACCCGGTGTTCGGGCCTTAGCGCGCTGACTTCGATGAGGAACTGCTCCACAAAGGTTCGAGCCTGTTCGGTGATGAAGCCCGACGCTCGGTCGGGCGCAATGCCGTCGATCTCGTCAAAAAAGAGAATGGAGGGAGAATTGCCGACAGCACGGGCAAAGATCCGCGAGAGCCGCTTCGGGTCAAACTGCAGGTCGGAAGGCGTGACAGAGTAGAAACTGCGCTGGACGGAGGTGGCAATTAGCCGGGCAATCGTGGTCTTCCCGGTTCCCGTTGGACCCAGAAGCAGGAGCCCGTTCGGAACGGGCAACTGAGGAAAGTCGCCGTTCAGTTGCTGGGTAAGCAGCTTGATTTCGACTTCGGTCGCAGGTTCAAGACAGACATCGGACCAGTGGACTGCGTGGATTGGATCTCGATCTTGACCGCCACAGGAGGCGAGTGCCGCCGTCATGTCCGCTCCACAAACTTTGCGCCGGTCTTTTGCTGCCAGGGCGCTCGCCCGATTCACTAGATCCTGCAAGCGGCGGGCGGAGTAGCCCGGCGTCTTACGAGCAAACTCCAGCAGCGGAAACGGTTCGGCCGGCTTGGCCTCGAGCAGAGAACGAAGAATGGCTTCTCTGCCTTGCTGGTCCGGATTGTCTACTCGAAGCTGCAAGTCGAATCGACTGCGCAGCGCTTCGTCCAAAGCATCGTAGCGATTGGTCGCGGCACACAGCACGAGTCCGGGAAGCGGCCGGCAGTGGGTGATCAAACGCATTAGTTCAAGCACCACACCATTGAACTCACGCCCGGCACCGCCTCCATCCTGACCGCCCGATTGCCGTTCACTCCCCAGATCATCGATTTCGTCGATGAACAGCACGCAAGGTGCTTGCGCCGCGGCTTGCACAAAAGCGAGACGCAAAGCCTCCCCGGTTTCCCCGATTAGCCCACCTTTCAATGTCGAGCAATGAACGATTTGCATGTCGATGCCAAACTCGCCGGCGATGGCATCCGCCAACTTCGTTTTACCGGTTCCGGTGGGACCGTGAAGCAGGATCCCATTCCGAACGATGCCATAGGCGCGATATCTCTCTGGATGGAGGCGTGTCTCTACCAGTTCGCGAATGTCCTTCTTGAGATCTTCGCGGCCGCCAATGTCAGCAAAGGTAACCCGTCTCCCCGAAGGCACTCGGGGTCTCCGAAACGGAGTTCCGGGAGCCGAAGCGGCGACTCGTACCGGTTGTCGCCCCTTCCAGCGACGCACCAGGACCAGAAGGCAAAGGGCGGTGCCGCCGAAAATAAACCGCCAATAGGACGAAACCGTGTACGTGATCCCAAACCAGTGAGAGACGAACCAAAACAGATTCGTATTCACCAGTTCATACCAGGCAAACAGGCAGGCAACAGGAATCGCTAGCAGAGTGTAAGTCTGCAAACGCACACGCTTCTGGACAAAGGGATGGGACGAGAGAAGTTGCAGGCCCAGAGCAATGCCCAGCCAAACAGGAGGGTACCCGCTGAGCCCCTCCAACGTGAACCAATCCTCGACGCCGCTTTGCCAACGCTGAACCCACAAATTGATCAGCGAGGAGCCGAACAGGGCAGCAACGATCGCCCACTGCAGTTGTCGACGCTCTCGTGCATCGTAGGAGCGAACGGTCTTGAGAAGGGAAAACGGCAGCAGCGTTTCTCCGATCATCGAGAGTAGCCTCCTTGCGGACAATTTTTACTGCAGGCGCCACAACCCGAGCAACTTCTCCAGCCGCAGCGGGCACATTTCGGGCTACTCACATCCCGGCTGTCCACTCCGCCGTCGTCACACTTCCAGCAGTGACTGGCATACCATTTCGCTCTGCACTTGGGACGGAGGCACTCGTGTCTCCCACGCTCCGTATACACGTCGGAGCTGGAACACTCCAGGCAAACATCCCGCAAGAGCGGCTCATACCGGATTCCGCTACGGTCTTTTCTGTATCTAGTGAGAAGCGACTGCAGGGTGGCCTGCCTCGCTGTCTCGACCGCTGCCTGCTCCCTTTGAGTCTGAGAAAGCTCACCTAAGTCAGTAAACTCTCCGCAATAGTCGTCAAACGATTCGGAAGAATCGGAGCCGCATAGGGGACAAAACCCGGCATGAGACTCGTTATCGAGGTCAACGGAGGCACCACAATCGGGGCAACAATCCGAACTCATCTTACTTACTCCTGAAGACACCGAACCGAAAACAGGTTCGATGAATGTTGTTATTCCAACTATTGTTGGTAGACCACTTCGCCCAAATTCTACAGCATGGCTGTAGGTGAGGGCACGATATCGGGTTCGTTCCAAGCAAAACAAAGACCCGGAACTGCTCTGGTTTGGCGAGTTCCTCGCCGAACTACGAAGAAGCAAAGACCTGACGCAGGAGAACCTGGCCGAAGCGAGTGGGTATACGCGAAACTACATCAGCCTTCTCGAAGGTGGAGAGCGTAGCCCTACTCTAACCGCGCTCCTCAAGTTGGCTCTCCCGTTAGGAGTGCGCGCCTCCGAAATGGTCCGTCATGTTGAATCGCGGAAGGCCAATCCATAAGTGGTTCACTTTGAGTGATGGGCGTGAACGGCTTGCGTCGTTGCAAGGAAAGCTGATTCTCCTAGAGGAGTCGGAAGCAGTTTGGATAGCCGAGTTGCGCTCGAAATAACAATCTGCTGACGGCAGAATAGTTCCCGAATCTATGAACCGTAGCGACTTTTCAGATCGGGATGGACTCCTGACTTACCCCCAGGGCTGAACTGAGTCGATTAGATGGAACGCTTCCTTTCTCAAGGCTGCCATGAAGGCTTGACTGAAAAAGAGAAAGAGAAGGGGCGAACGGCGGCTGCTTTGCTGCACAGGCTAGCTCGCCTACAAAGAGTCGTTCCGATTCATGGATCGGTAGAGGCAGCTAATTCAGCGGCGAACCAGAAATCATCTCGATGATCTTTCCACCTTGCACTTGAAAGATGCGGAACTCGGGATGCAGCCGGACCATGTAGTCGATTGCTTCTTCAATTCGATGGGAGGCGATGTAGAGCGTTTGCGACTGGCCCTCCGAATTCGGCCAACTGACAAACTCCCATAAGATTGCTTCACAAGCTCCACTCCGGCCCGGCCGGAATGAACCCGGAGAGACCTTCTTTGACATTCAGATTTTCCTTTCGTAAATAACCTCGTCGCACTGGGGCGGACGAGCGGCCATATGATTTTTTGGCTGGTCTGCCCTACTGGCAGTTCTGTAGCTCTCCGTTGTTCGTCACTACTGAGATAACTGCGAAGTTGCTTTGTAGTCTGTGCGTTATTTTGTGTCGAAGCTAATGTTGATTAGCACGATCTATGGCGATACACTCGATCATGCCGCTTTTTGCATCCTCCCCCTTCCGTCTTCTTTCGCCCGGTGACTCGGTCCGGTTCGCTCTGGTTCAGTCGTTGTATCGCTGCCACAGGCCGGAACTCGCCGATCTGGTGGAGTCAGCCGAGTTGGGGCTTGACCTTCCTGGTCTCTGGCTACGGCCTGCTGAATCTTTTGCCGATGTTGCTCCCCAAGCGATTGAGGCTGTCCTTCTGGAAGCAAGTACCGAAGCCGGGTTGCCGCTCACCTGGATTCGTCTGCTGGTCCGGTCCTCCTTTGCTGCGGCATGAGACAGGGTGCGTTTTGGTGTCGGCACTGCGCTAACACTCGTCTCTGCGCCCTTGGCTTATGCCGCTCTTGTTACGATCGAAAGCGCCATTCTCGTCTTCGGTTTGGCGGCTATCGCGAGCAGGTCTTGTCGCGGGACCGTTGGTGCCGCCTCTGTCAGACCGACCGGCGATTAGCCGTTCACCATAGACGCCCTGGTCTCAATCGGGCTGCTTGGCAGATCACTGTTTGCCTGGGCTGTCATGCCCAGCTTCATCGCCGGCTTCGCTTGCCTCCCCAGCCCTCCCACCTCTTCCTTCTCTTGTGGCAGGAACAGCATCCTGGGTGGCCCGTTCAGTTGACTCTGCCCCTCGCGGCATGAAGCGGACTTCTCGAACTCCTCTATTTACACCCCAAGCGGCTCAGAGGCTGCTTCGATCGGTTCTGGCTACCCTCGCCTCGCCTAAAACCGCTGCAGCCTATCGCACTGCCATTCTGGACTGGCTGGAATGGTATGAATCGTCCTCTCCCTCGCTGACCAAGTTTTCGGTCGGAGCTTGGCGCGATACGTTAGTCCAGCGCGGGTTAGCACCTTCTTCGGTCAATCAACGTTTAAGTGCCGTGCGACTCTTCTTTTGGCATGCCGGCGAACGCGGCCTGCTGCCAAAAAGTGAAGTGGCCGATCTAACGGCGGTGCGCAACGTGAAGCGGAGCGCCCGTCCTCCAAGTCCTGGGCTGACGGCTGATCAGGCCGGACGGTTGCTCCGTGTTCCGGATCCGCACACTATTCTCGGCAAACGCGACCGCGCTCTCTTAGCCCTGATGGTGGGCTGCGGCCTGGCGCGGCAGGAGGTGGTTCACCTGGAAATGCGCAACCTGCGGCGGCGCGAGAAGCGTTGGGTGTTACTCGACTTGGGCGGCCACGGGCCTAGCCGACGAATCGTTCCTCTTCCTTTCTGGGTGAAACGACTGTTGGACCGGTGGCTGGCGGCAGCCGGAATTGCCCAGGGACTCTTGTTCCGTCCGCTGCGGAAGAACGGAACGGTCGTACCCGAAGAGAAAGCGTTGAGTAACGATTCGGTCTACTCCCTCGTAAAACGAGCTGGCGCAGCCATCGGAAAGCCGAAGCTGACGCCCAATGATCTCCGCTGGACCTGCGCCTATCTCTGCAAGCAAGCGGGCGGCGAACTGGAACAAATTCAGCTCTTGCTGGGGCACGCGAGCGTGCAGACCACCGCCCGCTACCTCCGAACTAAACAGGATGTAGGGCGGGCGGTTAACGATCGGATCAAGATTGGAGTGAAGCCCGGACCCGATTCCTGCTCGTAACTGCTAAGAACCTAGTGAGTCAGTTCAAAAATGATTGTTTTCGCGAACGACCATAGCTTCCTGCTTAATAATCTACTCTTTGCTGAAACGACGATTCTCCATCCCTCTTCCTTTTTGAATCCTATCGAATTGTGAACCGGGTTCAAGGGTGCATGCACGTCGCCCGACCCAACCTCCAGCAATCAGCCTTGAGCAAGATCAAAGGCTATTGAATCGCTTAAAAAGATACTCAGGATTTTTCGTGATATGCCGATAAGGACGATAGAGGTCACAGATGCGTAAAGCCCGCTACCGCCAAAATAAAAACTCCGTTGCAATTCACTCAAAACTGGCAGATGTAAGTGAACAGCCGTCAAAAGAAAACTCTTCTCCGTTCAATAACAATTCACACGTTTACAAACTCGAGCTAAACGATCGCGCCTTACTCACCTGCGCGAAACTCCTTCTTGAGAAAGTTATTGTTTGCCGCTTGGTTGACCCTGCTGAATGTGTAAGTATCGCAAAATTAGTTGATGTTTTTTCTCGGCTCCCGGAAATGACGAAGGAGCACAATATTTCCGTTTCTATCGGAAATCCTCTGTCCCACTTTGGAGATGTAGAGGTCTTCCATTATTGGGAACTCGCAGTAAAAGGTACGCGCCTTTCTATCACAGGAGGCGGATACTTTGATCAGCTGCAAACAGAGAGTGACAGGTTCCTAGTGAAATGGACCGCAAGCCCAAACACCTCGCCAGAGTTTAGAGACTTTCTTTCCACCTTCTCAGAGGTTCCCGAAATTCGACCATTATTGGATATGGTGATGAAGATAGATTTTGGTTCCCGCTTGTTCCACGTTCACGTTACGGACCCGGACAATTTATTGCTACGAAAGGCGTACCAAATTTGGGCGCCACCTATTTAAGTAACATTGATCTTGTCAAAGAGGTACGACTTTATCAACTTAAATCGGGACTGTGGCTCCTTGGCCCCCAAGCATACACAGAAGCGTGAACACAGTTAGTTCAGCTGTTAGTTAGGCACGCAAGCAGGAGCGTGAATGTGTAAGAACCTCCAGTAAGCGAAAGCTACTTTCGGAAAACTCTTAGTCGGGTGCAGCTGTTATTAAACTCCGTCCTGCCGATAAAGCAGGCATGAGATTTCCTAGGGGCGAGATTGCGTTGAATTTGGATCGGGATCGTCCACTTTTACGACTTATTTGGCAAGCGGAGATCGCAACATCCAGGCAGCTCTTTGAGCTGCGAAGGCTCGCCGAGAGAAGACTGGAAAGGTCGTACGATGCGTTTTCGAATCGGCTGCGACGCTTAGTAGAAAATGATTTTCTATCGAAACAATCCATCTATGCTCCAGCCATAACGAAGGGTTACAAGATCACGTCAAAAGGGATTTCGCAATTGCGCGATTGGGGTGAGTTGCCACATGACCTTTCTGGAGGAAGTGCTATGACACCCATTCCTGAATGCATTTATCTAAATGCCATTCGGATTAAGTTCTGGAACCAGCAAGCAGAAAATGGATGGGTCTCGCGGCGAGAACTGGTGAGTCACGATCAATACTTCCAGCTGGCCAATGGCAACCCCGAGTTGTCGGCTTGGGTCAATCTTGACGGGAAGTCCGGTTTCGCACGGCTAGGCATCATTTATACAGTGCCGACTAGATCGCTTCCGGATTATCGCTGCTTACTTGCGAAGTGGGCTTCGGTTAGATCCGTGAATTGGATCATTTGTATTGTCCCGTCAGAACAGGAAGCACTTTGGCTAGCGAAGCAGCTGCACCCCTGCGCTATTCAAGTGATTTTGACGAGCCGTGATGAGTTCCAGGCCAAGACTCTCGATTGTCGAGCCTACCTGCTCGGTACCGTTCAACCGGTCCCGCTGAGGAAGCTGATTTTGGAAAATCAACAGCTGCTGCTTGACTTCCCTATTGATGCAAGCCATTGCTCCGGAGAATGCATCCTGAATCCGGGTAACGTGGGCAGCTTTGGAGAGAACTGGCCAACGGTTTCTTAGGTATCTGCTCGGGCGGTGGCTCTGGAGCAACATAGCACTACCCTAACGAGAAAGGATTTATCAGCACAGATGATTGGGCTGCAGCTTTTTGACCATGCAGGAGGATGTCGGTCATGACGAGTAAGAACCTAAATCCGGAAGATCCGGTTTCATTGTTCATGATTTTACGTTCGGAATCACTGTTCTGAAATTGAGGCTCGATTCCGATCCATTTAGCAGAAGCGCGCTGGCGCGCATTGGGATAGTTCCAGACTTGAATCGGATAGCGCGGGCTTAAGTGGAGCGCCTCACGCCAGAGTGAGCGCCATCTTGAACGCTGACTTTTATCAAATGACACAAAGCGAGTCTGGTCCCGGCGAATTCCTAATTGGTCCAAGAATGCAAGGTATTCCTGGGTATCCTCTGGAGCGTTCGGGTGCTCGAAGATCCGGAAGTTTTCTTCTAACCAGATGGACCGAACATACTCGCCGATAATTTTCTCCCCCAACTCAGGCTGTTGCTTGAGGAATACCGCAAGCTTGGGTGCCAGCACGTTCATCACGTTCTGATCGGCCTGCAGATGCGACTTGATTGGACAGCATAACCGCCGCTCGTCCGACAATGGTTGATGGGATAGTCCCCGGTTCGACAACCAAACAATCATTCTGTGACGGGGCCCCCTTCGCCGACCCGAACGCAGATCGCGCAACTGACAAGCTCGCGCCAGCATGCCTTCGAGCTCCGCAATCGTAAACTCAAAGTCTGCCTGTAGTTGCCCTACTGGTGTTCCTGTTGTTTGGTGTAAATACAAAAAGTCCCAGGCTGCTTGTATTCGATCGATAGCGGCCGAAGCGTCTGGTTTGAGCTCTCGTGTGACTGCCCGCATGGCGGGGGGAGCTAGGCTTGGATATAGTTGCTGCACGAGATAGGCGGGACCGCCCCGCTGGAGCCAGCTGTAGGCTGTACTGGATGAATGGCCGCTGGCCAGAACTAACTGTCGCTGAGAGGGTGCCAAGGTGGGTGTTCCTGCCAGATAGGCCGGAAGAATCCAGTCAAGACAGTGAATGTAATGCTCCAGGCTGACTTGTGGACTCGAATGCCCTAGCAGCGCAGCAACGGCAAACCCGTGCTTTCGCGTGACATGCCCATGCTCGTAGAGCTTGGTCCTGAAGTCTCGGGCTGTTTTTAACCAATCTGTTGTAGCAGGAAGATAAGAAAAACTTGGCGGAGTTGTAGGAAGGTCTGCCAAAAGCAGGCGCGCCAGGGTCCAGGTGCCGAAACTATGCCGAAGATGGTGAAAGCGTACACTCTGGTCTCCTGTCACCTCACGCATTGCCTGGTGAATGAGCGGAAAGAGAAGCCGCTCGGAAAGCACGTCCGCCGACAGTTCTGGGATGGAGAAAACAAAGGGTGGCTCTGACTCAATTCGATTGGCAACTCGCTCCTTCTTCCACTCGCGGAGCATCTCCAACTCCTCTTCGGTGAGTAAACTATCCAGGGGTAAACTGCGGGTGGCCGCTGGGGTTTTCAGGTCGCGAAACTCGGAGACACGGACCAGCAGGGTACCCGGACCCCGCAAGTGTAAGTCAGCTAGCTGCAGCATCAACACTTCCATCTGGCGCAATCCGCAACGAAAACCCAGGATCGTAATGAGCTTTGCAGCCCGCCTTAGTTTAGGGTGCACGCGCAAACGGTCTATCTGGCGCAAGATCTCCTGGAACTCGTCGAGACTAAAAATGTTTGCGTCCACCGGCACTAATCCGCCCCGAGTACCCAGCAGATCGCGATCCTGCAGAGCACCCACCGAGTAACGTGTCATCAGAAACTCGTGGAAGCGACGCAAGTGGCGACATACCGCTTTTCGGACTCCAGACGATTGATTTAGGTCTAGGTTTTCGAATATCAGGGTGTACAACACTTCCAGCTCCGAGATGGTCATCCCTTTCGGATCTTGGCCGTCCAGCAGGCACCCAAAATGAACAGCAACGGATGAGGCATAAATTCGAGCTGTGCTCAGCTTAGTTGAGTGAATCGTAGTAGCGCCAGTCAGCAAAAATTCAGCGAATTCAATCATCCTTTGTCCTGCTGAAGAGTAAACAGAGCCTTGAGATTGCAGTTTATTCAGAAGTGTTCTTGCTTCTTCTTTGGTGGGTGCTCGGAGTGCCGCTCGCAGGGCGCGCAACCAGGGTGGCTCGACATCTGCACCAGCTTCGGACCCTGAACGACGGGAAGAGCTCGGGGGTGCCCTCTCCTGATGAGCCATTTGGGACGACAAAGCAAAAGGGTCGGTCGAATCTCCGTTGCTGCTTCGGATGCCGGCAAGCCGTTGGGTCACCTGCGGTTTCAGTGAATGAGAGACAATCCGGCGGGCCGCGTACGCGAGCAGAACGGGGGGCAACTCTGTCGAGTAGGCGAGGACGGCGGTGGTCATCAATTTGTTTAAGTTTGGTGGGCGGTCTCCCCGAGCAAGGTTGGTCGAAGTGCGCAGCGCGCCGGCTACTTCTCGCCAGAGGATCCGTTTGATCAGTTTCCGCGACACCACCGGAGACGCTCCATCTTCCCCGCCCGTCTGACCCTGAAGCAATTGACGGAAGGCTTGCTCGGGCAAGCGTGCGAGCAATGCAGCTGTGAGAGGATCGGGGAGCCAGCGCCGCTTTTCCATGTCGGCCTGACCGTTTTTGGCAAGCAAAAGATTGATTTGCAGTTGGCCATCGACTAGCCCTAAAGCATCTGGCGAAGCAGCCAGTGTCTCAACAAGTGCTACGAGGGTACTAGGATGGAGGAGCCCTCCATACAAGACCGCAGAGAGGACTACGGAAGGAATGTCTGAGTGTTTTTTACGTTGGCTTGCTTCGACCCATTCGTCTAGAAGTTCGCGCCATTTCCGCACCCGCCTTTTAGCGCTGACAAAATCCTGATGAAAAAGATTCCGTGGTCGGCGTGGTAAGACCGGAATGCGCGGCACAAACAGCGGGCAGCCGAGCAGTTCCGCGGCCCGGGTTAACAACTTTCCGCAGATCCGTAAGGCATGCTGGAACACTCGATTGTGGCGGAGATGCAAGGCCGCTGATCGCTCGAGTTCAGCGACTTCCTCGGCCGTCCAAGCCGACCAGACCTCACGACCCGATAGGAGGCGAGCTAAACGAAACCTCTTCCGCCGGAGCCACCGTTTGATGTCGTCTACCTTTGCCTGCTGCTTCTTAGTCAGGTCACCAAGAGTAAGCTCCCACAGCTGGGAGCTGGTGAGAGGCGTAGCTGGAGTTGGCAGCGAAATATTACTCATGCGAGTCGACTTCGCACAGGACCAAACCCCAGCTCGGCGAGAAGGGGAACCAGGTAGTCCTTCAAACTCTGGCAGCACTCGCGATAGAGAAAACTGGAATACGTACCCCACGGCTCTTCGCCTCGGTACCAGTGACCCATCCAGCTATCGATCACTTCGGGTGAACACTGCCGAGCCTGTAGCTCACTCCGTACAAAACGCCGATGGACGTTGGCCGGAAACGGCAGGAACTCGTGCATTAGAGGCAAAATTGTACGAGGCCTCACGTCGACCGGTGTGCCATCCGGGCGCAGAAAAAAGCATGACCGTTCCACCACGGGGCTGGCCGTTTTCGATCTCAGGGTAGTGCGAATGAACGCCAAGTGATCCTCATAGTGGCGCATCTGCCGGAGGGTTTGAGGAGGGATCCAGAGCAGCCTGGTCTTGTACCCGGAGCGGTCTCCTTTATCCAGAATCTTGGTGTAGCCCGAATCGCCATCGACCTCCGACAGGCTCAGATAAGGCGTGACAATTCCTCGCATTCCGGTTGAATAGTTAAAGAACGCAATCGTGTATAAGGAGTAGTAATTATGGTAGGCTGCCCGGGTCTCTATGTCTGTGCGATCCACAGGCAAGGTACGAACCTTCTTGCGCAGAGCCTGATTCGCCCGCACTAAAGCTTCTTGGGTGGGACAGCGTCGGCTGCCGACATAACGCATGTCTGGAGGTGACCGAGCAACGATGGGAGGCGATACAAACTCTTCCGGTACTGGGCACGACAGGAGGCCACGCACAAGGGCGAGGGGTCTTGAGACGGCTTGACAGTAGGTGTCCCTCAACAACGACAAAGACGGGGTGTTGTAATAAGAGCGGACATGAGCCAGGGAATGGGTACGCGCAGTCAAAACAGACGCAAGTGCAACGTCTCCGCCTGTGGTAGCAATCACCCGCAAGAAAAGCCAGTTCGCGACTTTGGTTGTGGTCAGGCGACCGGTCGGGTCAAACTCGGATAGCAGTTTCTTCAGCCGTTCTCGATAGAGAGTCAGAGCCTGGGGAGACCCGCGGAAGACCTTGTTCCGTCGACTTGCTTCTTCTACAGCTTTCGTCCTCCTAGCTGCTCGAGCAGCTAGGAAGCGGTGAACGAAGTAGCTGCCACCGGTCTCATCCGGAAAGAACACGTAATTCTGAAGGACACGCTCGTCAGCATTCGGAAGATGCTGCTCGCTGGCGTATCGTACCCGCAAAGCACGCACACGCCAAAGAGGAGCAACCGGTAAAGACACACGGTCAGACGCTTGCGGAAGCAGCGCAAGATCGAACTCCTCTTCACTCCGCTCGGCCGACAAGATGCGGAGGTCCGATGCACGCTCCAACTCACTGCTGGTCCCCAGCATAGTATGTAGAAGAGCGATCGTCTCGAGGCGATTGATCTCCGCTGTATTCCAGTCAGCAGGATTGGGGGGAAGCGTCTCGACATAACGCAAGGACTGTTCCAATAGCTCGGTCAGCTCATCGATGGTGAGCACCTGAGGTGCCCACCTAAGTAACTGATTGGCCATGGCAACATGGGCTACCTGCGCCCGCGCGATTCTACTTCGTTCGCCCGGGTGTCGGCGCATTCTATCAGGATTAAGATTCTCTCTCTCTTCCTCTCCGGCAAATGGATCAACCAGGAAAAGATCCCCGGGGCGCTGATCTTCCCAAGGATGGTCGTCGACACTCAGCAGTCTTCTCCGGTTGTTCTTGCTGTGCCTTGTTCGACGGATCTCAAATGGCCTTCCCAATTGGTCATGGGGATCGTCCGGATCGCCTGCCAGCGGCCATTCTTGGACAGTGCCGCCCATACCGACATATCCTTTCAGCCACGGTTTGCCTCCTGTACCGGCGCCATGCGAACGACCCTTTCTCTGGCGGCGCCAGCCAAGTAGGTCAGCAGCCTTTCCTAGAAACTTGGCAAGGGCAGAATGGCGATTACGGACCTGCTTTGTGCCTTGCGGTTTCTGTTGCAAAATCTGCTCGGCGAATGCAGTAGGTAACAATTCGACACGATACGAACTAAAAAGCTTTTGCAGAGAAGCATTGCGTTCCTCGCTCAGCTGGCGAACAGCAAGGGCGGCCGAGTAAATGGAGTTGGGCGAGCCGTTCCATTCACTGGCGCCTTCATGATTCTCATACGTGTCTCGATGGGAAAATTTTCGCAGTGTCAGGACTTGAGCTACTAGCAGGTGAGCCTGCAGCAAACGGTAGTTTTGTGCCTGGTGCCGATTTTGATGGCGGTTTAGCAGCACCGCGTACAACGGATATCGTACCGATCCTCGGCCAATTACCGTGTTGTCGCCTGGGTCTTTCGGGCGCAGATCAAAAAGTCCGCCGATTGCTGCTCCCAGCTCTTCGCGACTGTCAATCACCCACTGCAGAATGGGTGGCCATTCCTCTAGGCCCCAGTCCGCCAGAGGTGTATTCCAGACTGTGGCTAGCGTTGACAGAATAGAGGCTAGATTCTCGCAGATCTGCGGAAACGATACTAACTGGTCATGAGCATTGATCAGCCAGAGCAGACTCCGTAAGTGATCGACAGAGCCGCCTGTTTGTGCAAATCGGCTCTTCAATTCCATGTGAGCTGGACTTTTGAGTGGGGACAGTGTCGCCATTGTGCTCTTTCTTACATACACAGACGCTTGCCACTACGGAGACTGTTGAAAGGAATTTCCAGTCTTCTACGTTTTTATTACATGCGCGTGGAAGATTAGTTTTTGGGTTAGGAAACTTCCTACATTTCGTCGAATGCAGCAGTAATACTTTCCCGGTATTGACGGTGGAAACCGGAGATTGTCAAAGTGACTTACTTTCAGTAATCTCAGCTCCAGGAAACAAGAAGCTTATAAGGTAGCTGGGATTATTCCGCTGCTAGGAGGCTGAGAGCGAATACTATTAACGCTACGTAACCTAAGTATTAAGGAAAGCTGGATAACGCTGTGAGGTTCGACAACAAAAAACTTCCCCTCCCTCCTACTTATCGGGTCTATGCAATCAGTTTGTAGGTGCCAGGATACGCTGCGGAAATTGCCGCATTTTCGCTAAAGTCACCTCGTTTATAGATTTATTAATAAATATGATGACCAATACCGACTAATATCGAGACAACCTTTTTTTGACATGTCTTTGACGTGTTTATGATGATCTACCCTCCAGCACAATGGGTAAGAAGGCTCTTACAGCTTGCGATTATGCGCATGACCTCAATTCCTTTGAGCGTGGTGTAAGCCATTCGCCAATTTGAGGCCGAGCATGGATCGGATACGGCGTTTAATGACGCCATGATCCGCTTCTATTGGGTTGTTCAGATACTTTTACTTGGCGGTGATCGACGAGTCGTTAATCAGCTTCGAGCTTTGGAGCTTGCGGATCGCTTCGCCGTACGCCGGATTGCGATCTATGTTGATTACTGTGGGCTCCCAATCACGACGTACCCGGAGCGCCTTGGCCAAGAACCGTCGCGCTGCCCCGGCATTGCGACGCTGGAACAAGTAGAAGTCCACCGTGCCCGCGGCTATCAACGGCTCGAAACAGGTATAACCATTGCCCTCATACGCTGATGTACGTTTTGTCGATGCGCCCAGGAGGAACTCGTATAATCAGGCGATTTGCTGTTCCCGGCCATCCGCGTTATCCAACCAGACGCTGATGTAGTTCTGAAAGCAATCGATCACGATTGATAACAGTGACACTTCCTTCAGGTGCATTGCTAAGGTAAACCACTAAATTCTTACCATGACCGGTGGCGGATCGAAACATAAGACTTTCTATGCCTTCACTAATCCAGCTGTCAGCCACTTGCTGAGATGCACTGTGATCGCCCGGCTGAGAACACGCTGTAATTACTGAATCTAAGTCGCTCGGCAGGCCGCCGGAGAGATCTAGGTGTTTGTCTGTTTTGATGTTCAAAGCATAGGTCATGCGAGGATATTCAAGGAAGTCTATTTCCGAGTTGCCTTTCAGCATCAGCTGCCTCGCCCTAACCTCCTGCACTGCTGTGGACTCGTCTACGCTTCCAAATACCGCTGATACGCCAATAGGGACGAAGCGACCGCCGTATCGTCGCGTCCCTTCACCACTGATCACGTCGTCTGGATGGAAGTACTGATACGCCACCGAGCGAAAGACTGTCGCTTCCAATGGTTGCGCGTGAGTTATACGATAGTCTAGTTGCTCACGAGCATCAAGACTCAGGTTCAAATTGCATCACCTGCCTGAAGCCGCTGAAACTCGTGAATGATGTCCCTAGCCCTGCCATCCAGGATCAGATCTTTCGGGCGTTCACCACCGAAGGAAGCATTTTCTGAAACAAGCCACTGTGGAATCTGCGCTTCCGGGACAGAAGTTGAAAGCAGAAATGAGAGCTCCTCTAGATCACGTAATTGATGCCGCCCCCTTGCTATTCTCAGCTGCTCCCAGTTTTGAATGGTTCGGAGACTGACTCCTAAGGCCCGACCCATCTCAGTTTGTGTCAACCCAAGGCACGTCCGAATTCCGAGAAGGCGATTTTCTACGTCATTCCTGTGCCTGCCATGATGAGGAACCTGCAAGGCATGCAGTGCAGCAGTGGCCTCGAACACCAGCTCTGTATGCCGCGGTCGAACTTCTCCTATGAGGCGGCCGAGGCGCGCAGCTTCTTCCAACGCCGTGTGATGCTGGGCGCAGTACACCACCACGTTTACAGTGCGTCGTAGCTCTTTGAGCAGAGAGGAAACGTCATCTTCGTCTGAGTGACCTACGTACACGAGAACTGAGTGAGCGGAAGCGTTCCGATCAACTCTATCGAATGTCCGGAGCTCGGCATGTTGAAGACATTTCTGCGCGAATTGGCCAGCTTCGGCCAAGTTCTGCTCATTCGAGTAGACAAGAATATCTTCGCCCATACTGCTAAAATAGCATAATTACATATGCAAAACTGCGTTCTGATAGCTTTGTTACTCCTCTCTCATATAGACCCGCAACACGTCTCTGAGTAGTTAGCGGCCCTATATATAGTATTTACGAGATACAGCCACACATTATGGAGTAGGTCTAGTTCAGTATAATGTCATCTGAGATACCTTTATGCCGAGATTAACTTTTTACCCGCTCGGTAATGCCGATTGCTGCCTAGTTGGACTGGTAGACGGCACTCAAATCTTGTTCGATTACGCTGCTACGCGAGATTCGAACAATAAACAAGACAAACGGATCGATTTAGCCGTCGAGCTAAGGCGCGATCTAAAGAAGGCCAAACGCGACAGTTTTCGTGCAGTGGTCTTTACTCACCTCGACAACGATCATGTGAAGGGTGCTCAAGATTTCTTTTTCTTAGACCATGCCGAGTGTTATCAGAAAGGCGATCGGTTCAAGATTGAAGAGCTCTGGGTACCCGCAGCAGCAATCATTGAGGAAGGGTGTGAAGATGACGCCCGGATCGTCCGCGCAGAAGCGCGACATCGTTTAAAGAAAGGGTACGGAATCCGAGTTTTCTCCCGGCCTGAGAAGTTAAAGATGTGGCTTGAGGATCAAGGCATACCGTTTGACTCTCGGAAACATCTTTTCGTTGATGCCGGCCAGCTGGTGCCATCGTTCAGCATCCCTACAGATGGAGTTGAGTTCTTCGTTCATTCACCGTTTGCATCCCGCCTTAACGACACAGAAGTAGTTGATAGAAATATCGATTCGATCTTTATTCAGGCTGTTTTCGCGGTCGAAGCGAAAACAACAAACGTCATTTTGGGGTCGGATCTCCCTTACGAGGCCCTAGCTGAAATAGTCAAGATTACGAAAGCAAGAGGGCGCGCGAGCCGGCTCGAGTGGGACGTATTCAAAATGCCGCACCACTGTAGCTATAAGTCAATCGGTCCAGATCGTGGAGCTGAGAAGGCAAAACCAACGGAAGAGACAAAGTGGCTGTTCGAAGAGCAAGCTCTTCCAGGTGCGATTTTGATTTCTACTAGCGACCTCATTCCGGCAAAGGGCTCCGAAGCAGACAAAGGGAAGCAGCCTCCACACCGACAGGCGTACAACTATCACAAAGGGCACATAGACGACAACTCCGGAGAGCTGCACGTAACGATGCAGCATCCGAAAATTACTGCACCCGAGCGACTGACCATTGAAATTGACAATACAAAAGCCCGAGTGGTGAAGGGCGGTTCGAGCGGGGTACAAATCATCACCTCGCAATCTGCTCCGCGCGCCGGAACTATCTAGTGTTCCTTGAAATTCCTGGCGAACGGGTGCTTGCCGAAGCGCTCACGATTTCTAAAGCGGCAGATCTGGGCCAGTTCTTGCTGGCCCAAGTCAGCCCATACGCTCGCCTTGTGGACTGTTCTCACAAACTCCGGAGAACACCGAAACAGTCGTCGTAGATCTCGATGTTGAGGTTGGACAGCAGCCAATTCACCCAATCCAAAAAACGGAACGTGTCGCGATTACATTCCGATCTGAAGACATTTCCTACCCTGAGATCGTTTCACTGCGGCCGGATTTCCCTAGTGTTCCTCATCTCAATCCCAAGGATGCAGAGTTTCCTCGCAGCCTATGTCTATTCGAAGAACCCTACTCTCAAGTCGGAATCTCCTGGACATCGGCACGGCTCATCCACCGACTCCGAAGTTGGCTGCGTGAAACGGCCCGCGGCGCATTGCATCAACTCGATCAGCCTTTAGAGCCTATTCTCCTGCCCGGTTCGCGACATTTAATTGTTCCTTCAGACCTCTTTTCCAACCTGGACGAACAGCCAGAACAATTGATCGTTGAACTCGTTACGTTTCCTCCACATGAAACCCTGATTACCAGGCGCATAAATAATAATTCCGGGGAACAAGCATCGTCTGTTCCATTCGCCGCAATCACCTTCCGTTGTCCTCCTCAGACGCATGGCGTAGTCAGGCTACTTCCAAAAAATTTAGAGATACTGCACCAGCTAGTCCAAGCGAGCGGCCTGGACCTTATCCACTTCGTCCGAGACCGACTCCGAAATTGGAGTCCAAAAGCCTTACCGCGAGATGCTCGTCTTATCCTAATCGGTCATTTCCCCAAAATGCGTGATTCTACCTCTCACCCTGAGGTTTCGGACATTTGGGGATTTGTGACGTTGTCAACGATCAAAGAGATCGGATGCGCTGTTGGTGCCTGGAGTGCTGATGGCAACTCGGTGGGTGCCCTTATTGGGGGTCAGGTTGATCTGGAGAAATCCCGATCCGTTGAGATTCACGTTCTAAATGTTCACTTCGCATTGTCGCGCTCGCAAGCCGCTGAACTGAACGGTCTACAACCTGATGAGACTGCGATTGTTGCAATCGGTCTAGGCGCACTAGGATCGCAAGTCGTTCCGAAGCTGATCCGATCTGGTTTCGGCCAGTGGCGATTCCTTGATGAAGATATAGTGCTTCCGCATAATCTCGCACGATATGAGCTGTCAAGCCACGCTGTAGGACACCCAAAAGCTCTTGTGTGTCGCTCCGTCTTCAACCACATTTTAGAGAGACCAACCGTCGATGATGCCCTAGTCGTGGACGTATTGCAATCTAAAGACAAGCACGAGCGGCTTCGGTCAATGCTGGCGGAATCTGAGCTTGTCGTAGATCTCTCAGCATCGGTCCCTGTTGCGCGTTCGTTAGCACGTGACTTTGATGCACCGGCGAGGAGAATCTCGGCCTTCTTAAACCCTTCCGGTAAAGATTTGGTTGTATTAGCCGAAGATGAGAAAAGGAACGTCCGCCTCGACTGGTTGGAAATGCAGTATTACCGGGAGTTGCTCTCGCGAACCGAATTCGCAGACCACCTGGTTGTCAATGAGGCCGGTGGACTGAGGTACGCACGAAGTTGCCGAGATCTCACGGCTCGAATCCCCGAAGACTTGGTCGGCTTACACTCAGCGATAGCGTCCAGAGCAATTCGGCAAGTAAAGGCCAAACCAGAGGCCGTACTTTGCTTTTGGAAGAGTCACTCCGACCTAAGTGTTGAATCTCTTCGAGTGGAAGGAAGCGCCGTTTTTGAGCAGCAACTAGGCAACTGGCTCCTTTGCACTGATTCCGTTTTGCTCGCAAAGCTCGCATCGCATCGTCTCGCCCGTCTCCCTAGAGAGACCGGCGGTGTGATGATCGGCTCCCACGACTTTCAAAGACAGATCGTGTATGTGGTGGACTTGATTCCCTCGCCCCCAGACAGTGAAGAGTGGCCGACGCTTTACATTCGTGGGTACGAACAATTGGCAGACTACCTGGGCGAGGTAAGCGCGCGAACTGCGGGCATGCTTCACTATGTGGGCGAGTGGCATTCTCATCCGAACGGAAGCAGCACTCAGCCCAGCCGTGATGACCGAAAGGTCTTCGCTTGGCTCGAAACGTATATGAAAAGTGATGGCTTGCCGCCGCTTATGGCCATCGTTGGCGACATCGATGTTTCCTGGTATCTTGGGACGCTGAGTGGATAAGCGAGTCGGCGCTAAGGTTTGGCAGAAGCCGTTACCTTAGCATCATCAACAGCATTCTCGGCGACTTGCAAAATTTCTCGGACGTAATAAAACGCTCGTTGTCGGCATCGGTTCCAAAATAAGAGAAACATGGCCGTAACTGGAATTACCAGCAAAACCAATGTTGATTTTGGCCGAGTGGACAACGTTCCTACAAAAGCGGAGGCTTCGGTCACGAACAGCGCGATTAAAGAGAGAACAATCAGAGCTCGATGGTAGGCGTAGAGGGCGTTGAACTTCGTCGCCCGGATAGAACCTTTTTTCTCGGCAAGTTGCATTGCGAGACGGAACAGCGCTTCGGTACTTGCATCCGCACCAAGGTTGCTGGTCAGCTTCGCTCGAACTCTTTTGGCTTCCGCTGCCGACCAGTAACGTTCTCCCAGGCCATTCGTCAGAGCAAGCGTAGACGGCTTTCCACCCCAGCTTTTAAAAAGCAATGGCTCCAAAGAACTTGATAGAGCTTGAACAATTTGGCCGATCAAAATGCCGAGTGCGGTAAACGCAAGAGCATTCAGGGTGTCGCCCATTTTCGGAACAAGAGATAGAACATTTGGGAAGCAGAAAACGCAAATGTACGTGACCAGGATGCCCGGAACCAAAATCGCCAGGACATCATACAATTCGAACTTGTCAGTCATAGTCAAAGTTCCAGCTGAGTTCCTTACCCGGCCATGCTCATAGAGACGTACCCAAGGTCTAACACCTTATTGTCTCGACCTCGTCCAACAAAATCTCACCGTTAAGGGCATTTGGACGTCTGAGCTTGGTAAACGGGGTGCCGGTATCTTAAACGACGTGGCTTTGACAGCATTTTGGTGACCGACAGTCTGGCTATGGAGCTGTTCCAGGCTGCTGATAGAGAGAAACTACTCTTCGTAAAAGGCCCGGACTTCCAGCCACCCATAGAGATCGCGCAACGCCGTGACCTATCGTGCACTATCGCTTCTTGTGCTTTTTGACAAGGTGGTCATTCATAACCTATCCCCTTAACGGTCATCGGCGCGGCTGCTTCACACCGAGCCGAAAAGAGCAACGAATGCGTGCTGTTCGGATCATGAAGTGTGGGGCAAATCGCAGCGCAGATGAAGATACCCGAGTATTCCGGTGGCCCTTGCTAATAGGAGATCCGCTCCACCTCGTCGAAGGAAATCTCATCCCCGCATCGGTTATAGAGCCCAGTGGTCCGGGAACTCTCGTGACCGGCCATTTGCTGGGCGACCTTGAGACGGCCGCCATTCTGCAAATAATTCGTGATCCCCGTTGCCCGGAACTGTGACAACCGATCTTGGTTTGGATCCCTGCCTGCCGGCAGCGCCGCCGGATCATTATGGACATTGGACTGGTTCAGGGGCCGGGCTGCAGTTGTCCCTGCCGCCAGGCACAGAACAATTGGAAGCTGCCCTTTCCTGCCAAGCCAGAGGCGGAGAGGTATTCCTCTAAATACTGCTCCAACGTGTGGTGACAAGGGATCTCCGACACCTTGCCGCCCTTCTCGCGCAGCCGAAGCCAGCCGCGGCGGCGCTGGACGTAGTAGTCTTCGACTTCCAAGCTGAAGACTGTTCCAATCCGGGCAAAGGTGTAGGCTATGACACCGAGCAGGGCCCGATCGCGCAGGCGCAGGACCGTATCTGTCGGAAGGCTGCCAGGAACTCGCCCATCTCTTCGCTCGAAAGCACCGGGGTCTTGCCCCGCTCGACGGTATGCTTCGGCCCGCGGACGGAGGCGGCCGGGTTGACTGGCAGGAACTGGCCGAGGATCATCCGGTCGAAGAGCATCGGGACGGCCGCCAGATGTTGCTTCACTATGAGCCGGGAGCGAGCCCGGCCGGAGTCCTGCACCCAAGCTGCCACAGGGATCGGCTCCACTAAGGTGAACTCCTCGATGCCGCGCCGCTGGCACCAGGCGGAGAACTGCCAGTCGGCGCCATAACAACCGCGCCTGGTATTCGGGTTCGGGATCTGAGCGGTGAAGAACTCCCAAAGCGTTTGGCCGTTCGCGCATTTTGCAGGAAGAGGTGGGGCCGAGCCGTTCGACTTCCCTGTCCTCGACGTCCGGGGTAAATGCCGAGCCCGCGACCGCCGGAAGCGGGACGAGGGGACCAGGGTCAGGCGTGGACCTCATACCTGAAAACGTCTACTATCATCATCTATCACTGAGCTGTTCTTGGTGGAAGCAGGACCGTCTTATGACACCTTGCAAAGCAAAGCTTACAATCCCAATTTTCCGATCGCGTGGTTGCGGAGCACATTGGCATCGCGGATGTAGCGGCGTAGGATGGGGAGGCTTTTGTGCCCGCTCTGTTCGGCAATGGAGCGTTCGTCGGCGCCCGCTTCGGCCGCCGCGGTACAAAAGCCGGCGCGCAGGCTATGACCTGAGAACCCAAGAAGTTCCCGGCTTTCGAGCCGGTCGTGCGCCATCGCTACCCCGAGCCACTGTTTGACGGCGCGCGCCACGGCTTTATCGGACAACGGCAGAGTTGTCGGTTTCCCGCGCCGGCCCACTTGCCGAAACACGGGACCGGTGAGCGGCAGACCGTAGCGGCGCAACCAGTGCCGCCAGGTTTTCAGAGCGGTGACCGGACAGAGTTCGGGATGGGCCTGGGCCGGCAAGAAGCCTTTCCAAAAACCTTCGCCTTCCTGGTCCGATTTCGAGCGAGGGACCAGAATCGCGAGCCCCTCGTCCCGCCACTCGAGATGCTCCCACCCGATGGCCACCAGTTCTGAGCGGCGAAAGGCGCCGGCAAATCCTAAGAGCAGCAGCGCCCGGTCGCGTACCCCAATTGCGGTCTCCGGCAAGGAGCCGATCATGGCCCCGATCTCGCGCACCCGCACCGGTTTCTTCTCGCGCGTAGGCCGCCGCCCTTTGGCGCGCAGAACTCCTTTCAGGGTTTCCCGCACGGCGAGCGAGCGGGTGGGCGAATCGAGTCCGGACGCCTCGTGCACCTGGCTGATGGCAGCCATGCGGCGCTGCAGTGTCGCCGCCGACAAGATCTGGGCCCGGTCGGCCAGGTAGCCGCGCACCGTATCGGAGTGGGTGGGAAAAGCCCGGCGCCGATGCGTCTGGCACCAGAGGAGAAAATCAGCCCAGTCCGCCTGGTAGGCCTTCCAGGTCGCCGCCGACTTAGATTGCTGGAGGAATTCTTGCACTCGCGCTTCGACCGCAGGCGGAAGCGGGGCTTCGTCGGCCCCCAGTTCCGCTGGAAGAACCAGGGGCACGGGAGTGCCTTCAACCAAATCTTTGGTGCTTGAACGACCCAAGTCGATCGGTTCTGGGGAAGCAACGGCGTCCGGAAGAGCCATAGGGGAAGGCTAACATGTCCGATAAGCTTTCCTTATCGGACGTGTCCCGACAACCCTTCGCCAACACGCAGCCGTTCGCCCTATACTGAGGGTTTAGCTGCTCGGAATACGCTGAGACGCCTGTAGGAAGGCTTTCCGGGACCTCTGCAGGGGTTTAAAGCTCTGAGCCAGGGGAGACACGTGGCAGGTCGGAAACAATGGTTAGACCGGCTCGGGGGAGTGGGCGAGAAGCTCGCGGCACTTCCGCCAGACTTATCCCTAGACCGAGAACTGCTGGAGAAGTTGCTGGGCGTGCCGGGACGCACCGCCCTCCGCATCCTGGTTGAGCTCGGCGCGACTAAGGACGAGAGTGGACGCTTGGTCTTATCGCAGTCGGCCTTTCGCCAGGCCCTGGACTCGCCGGATATCCGGGAAAGCGTGGAGGCGCGTCAGGCTCGACGGCACGGCACCGAGGATTTGCTGGCTTTACAGAGCCGGTTTCGGCGCGGATACAACCACCGGTTTCCCTTGGTGGAAAACCAGGAACGCTGGTCCCTCGATGCGTTACCCGAAGCGATTGAGCTGACTCCGGGCCGGTTGAGCATCGAGTTTGCCGATCTGCCGGATTTGCTTTGGCAGCTGGAAGTGCTGGTGGCTACCCTCATTGACGATCGAAGCACAGCCGAAGCCCGGGTAGGCGAAGGAGGGACTTGAAGCATCCCTTGCCTGTCCCTCGAACGGCTGCCCGCCTGCCGCTTTGTCTGACCGGCGAAGAAGGATTCGAAGGACCTTTGGACGCGCTGCTCGCGTTGCTCGACGGACAGCCGGATCGGATCCTCCAGGTCCCGGTGGCCGAGCTCACCGAGCAGTATCTGGCCTGGCTGGAAAGCGCTCAGGACCGGGGATTGGCTGAGCAGGTGGAGTTCGTAGAGACAGCTGTGTCCCTCATCCGGCTCAAGACGGAGGTGTTGCTGCAGCAATGGGGATGTACGGAGGAGGAGCAAGCAGCGCCCGAAAGCGCCTTGGCCAACAGGGAGAAAGACCCCCGCGAAGATCTCCGGCGGCAATTGCAGGCGCATCAGGAGCAACTGGTACGCTGGCGCGATTCGCTACAGGAGGCGGCCCGAGAACTCGGGAGTGGGTTCTTCGGGGGCGCCGCTTCCCTCCCCCGCGGGCGGGATCTGCAAGCTGAGGAGAAGCGACAGGCTACTGCCACGGAGCTGCTAGTCCGGATCCGGGAGGCCCGACGTCTTTATGCTAAGCGCTTCCCCGGAATCGAGATCGAGCACGAGCCGCTGACCGAGGCGCGCCTAGCCGACTGGCTGGGGGAGCAGCTGGAAGAGCGGGGAGAGCCAGTAGACTTTGAAACCCTGCTGGAGGCGCAGGAGCTGCCGGGGGAGGGGTGCCTGTTGTTCTTGGCTTTATTACAAGGCTGCAAGGCTGCAAAGTGGACGGTCCGGCAAGCGGAAGCTTTTGGGGTAATTCAGGTTGATCTCCGTACTCTCAGCAGCTAGGAGGGATGAGCATTTCACGAGTCCAATCCTCCTTCCCTGAGGTTTCGGTCGATCTCGCCCAGTTGGTCGCGATACCTATGAGATATCCGAGAGGTAGTCCCTTCTCTTTTGCCGCACCACAACACACTGGGTTTCATGCTGGTTGCGTGTTGGCTAGTCGATAGACGCCCGATATGGGCTCGATACCCTTTCAGTTCCCTTCCCTGCCCCTCATTACTTTCTCGCTTATTTGGACAGGCAGCCGTGCCCTATCTGGCTGCCGTCTTATGAGTATCCTCCGCTAGCGAACAAATAGCGTCTTTATCCAACGGCTTGAATAGCGAGCTCAATTCCAAAGAAGCACAATCGTGATCCGCTGGGGCGATCGGTAGCTATATGATCGCTGATAGCTGATAGCCTGCCGAAACCAATAAAATAGCCCTTGATCAACCTTGTACCCGGCGTATCCGTATCTTCATCTGCGTGATCAGGAATCAAGTATCTTGTTGCTATCTGCCAGGCAGGCACCCTGCATCCTTCAGGTACCCGCCCGATCAACAGAGGCTAGCTTGTAGATATCTGATAGTCAAACGATACTAATTGGATAGCCCACTGGTTAACCCAGTGCGGCGTACCCATATCTCTATCTGAGTGACCAGGAATCGTACCTTGTTGCTATTTCCAGGTAGACACCCTGCAACCATCAGATACTCGCCGATCTACAGAGGCTAGCTTACAGATATCTGATAGTCAGACGATACTGATTGGATAGCCTATTGGTCAACCTCTGCACGGCGTACCCATATCTCTATCTGAGTGATCAGGAATCGGGTATCTTGCTGCTATCTTCCCAGGTAGGCATCCGGTATCCGTTAGGTAGCTGCCCGTTTTACAAAGCAGTGAGCTCCCATGATCATCCACCACGTCCTGCAACAATCTCCTATCGGATAGCTATCTGATAGCCTTCTACTTTCCACCTTAGTCAGGAATGCTATTAGATATCCTATCGCCAGCTTACTTCGCCGCAGCCGGATTTACGCTCCGCAACGTGTCGCCCTGGATTGCCGAGCCGCCACCAAACGGCTAGTAGCAGATGGCTATCCGATAGCTCCCGCTCTACGATAGCTATCCGATAGCTACTCCGGCGGTTTTTTGGAACCATGCACGAACGAAAGACAGACTTAACCGAAAACATTGAGATCGTACCGGCCGAGGTCATGCTCGCTGACCACAATAAACATATTTTTCTTTCTCCGCGATTGGCGCTCAATAAGCTGAAACATCTTTAAGCGGAGACATTACTAAGGTAAGTTGGCGATCAGGTGTCCCTGTGTCCAGGGGAGCAGAGCGGCTCAACCAAGAGATAGCTAACCGGCTCCTTGCTGTAGCCTTTGGCTCTGTTTCTTTGTGTCTGACCGATGTATTCGGCGCAAGCGACAGGCTTTCGTTATCCAAATGCTATCTAAACGATATCGATTGTAATTGACTATCGGTTAGCTATCGGCTATCCTAGATCGATATTGAAAGCTGGAGGACCTGTTTTGTGCCCGTAATCGCGTTCGTGAATCCGAAAGGAGGGGCAGGGAAGTCCACTTCCGCTGTTGTCCTCGCGACTGAGTTGGCGATCAAAGGTGCCGGAGTGGTCATGCTTGATGCCGATCCCAACAGGGCGATAACACAGTGGTCAAAACTAGCAGGTTGTCCGCCAAGTATTTCGGTTGTGAGCACCGTTAGCGAGGCTACAATCATCGATGAAATAGACAGAGCGAGCGCCAGCCAACCCTTCGTCGTCGTGGATCTCGAAGGCACGGCATCAATGACAGTTGCGTATGCAATTAGTCGTTCAGACCTAGTCATTATTCCAATCCAGGGATCTCAACTGGACGCGAAGGAGGGCGCAAAAGCGATCACTCTCATTCGGCAACAGGAGAGAGCCTTTGGAAAAACCATTCCTTTTTCAGTACTGTTCACCCGAACTAGTTCGGCGATCATTCCGCGCACCCTCCGTCACATCCAAGAGCAATTCATAAACAATGCGGTCAGCTCATTCAAGACACAACTTCACGAACGAGAAGCCTACCGGGCGCTCTTCTCCTTTGGCGGAACACTCGAGAGCTTAAACAGTAAAGAAGTGAGCGGTTTAACCAAGGCGATCGAGAATGCACGCGCATTTACAGCAGAGGTGATCGGTCATCTCAGAGAGTGCTCGGAAATCCAGTCGCAGAGAAAGGCGAAATCCGCAGAGGTTGTTTACAAATGAGCGAGAGGGTAAACATCTTCGACGACTCCGAGATTGACATAAGTGGATTTGAACCTCGTCCAGCTGGAAACCGGCAGCCAGGGCCATCCCAAGCTGACCTCCGACGCATCTCAGAGGGTTCTAGCTTCGTCAGCAGAGATCCGCAACGAACAGCGGCCCCAACACCAGGGGAGGCGGCAGTTACAGTTAGAAAACAGCGAACGTATAGGACAGGACGGAACGTTCAGTTCAATACAAAGGCAAAGGCCACAACGGTAGAGGCCTTCGACAGATTCATGGATGAGCTACGGCTATCGAAAGCAGAAAGTCTGGAGTTTGCTGCGGCGGCATTGAACTACTTTGTTGGCCTACAGAATCTCGATCCTGAGCTTTCAGCTGATTTTAAGGAGAAGATTTCTGAACTACGACGTCGTTTCCAGGGCAGGGAACAGGCGGATCACTAGCAGTTCTCGCCCAAAGCAACTATCTTAGTATGCGCTGAGTTTGTGATGTACGCCATTCGTCAAAAGTTGGCAAAGCCAGACTTTCCCTGATTTCCGAGGCTATTTGCTCTCGGCCGATTTGAAAAGCGTGCATCGGGAATGCCGAATCAAACTCTTTCTCTTGCGGAGAGCGACGCTCAAGTATCTCTTCGACCTTCTCAACCAACGAAGATCCAGGAAAACGCCGCTCGATCTCCGGGTCCACGTAACGGTTGATCATAGCTCTGTAGTCGCTATGCAATTCCGCCAACTCCTGAGCCGCAACCGGGCGAGATTCTGAGTCTTGCTTCTTGCGAGGACTTACAAACTCGTCTGGTATTGGTAGGGCTGATTCTATCGAGTAGATGACGAATCCAGCTCGGTTTTTTATCTTTCCCCTTTGATCTGAGTCGATCAGATGCACTGCATATTCGCACTGCCGGCTTACGAACTCAGCAGAGTATCGACGCACCAAGCTTTCAGCCTTTGTTGCAGTAATTCCAACGCTCACAAGCGCCGAGAGCGCTGAAGCTTGAATGCTGGATAGAGAAAGCTCCGGGTTACCACTAAAAGTTTCGTTCAATCCACGCCGCTGAAAGACTGACAACAAGCGGAGGATTTCCTCACCAGGCGTAAGGACAACCTTGTAACCTTCCTTCGTAATCATCGGCAGGATACTCCATTTTGAGAGGTAGCCGATTGAGATTAATTCGTCCAAGGCCTTTCCCAGAGTACTTTGGATTTTGGAGACAAATCGGTAGCAAGGAATCGCCAACATCATACAGAGATCGGCGTAGTCACGCTCGACATCTCGCCCTCGGCTAGCGTGGAACCACAGATGAAGAAAGCCGAAGATGCCCTTTGCAGTAGGCCGTTTCAGCCTGCAATAGGCGTTGAAGTCCTCTGGCACCACATAGTTCGAGTTCAGATTCTCAAGTAGCCAATCTTCAAGTTCGATCTCGAAGAGCTCCGATCTTCCACTACCATCCGAATTGCTTCTTCCAACGCGCGTGAACCTCCTAAATACATGGACCGTTGTATTCGCATACTTCTTACGGGCTGCCATGTATATGACCTTTTCGGATGTAATTGTTGTGTCTGCCATCCGTTGACCCCAAACATTGATGTCTTCATAGTTGGGGCCCGCGTCTGTTACCCCGAGCTCTTTAAGCAGATGAAAACCGCTAAATCGGACAGGGTTCTGAACAGAACCCTGCTTCAGCTTCATGCGCATGGCTATCCTCATGAAGGCCAAGTATTTGTCGCGATCCGAAGTAGAAGGAAGACCCAGCGAGCTTCTGAAGACCGCGGAAACCTTAATTTTCTGACCCTCTCTGGTTACGGTTTGCTCAATACGACGCATAGTGTTGCTATTGCGTCTAACATCGTTAGCCCCGAAGAAGCCCATTTGCAGCAGGTTCTTCTCGAATCTGACGAGGTCAACACCAACAGGAATTGATAAACTTTCTTGTTTACTTCCGTTCGAGGGTACCTTCGCAGCGGTCATGTAGTTGTCTTGTTGTTGAGAATACTATGAGAAGCAATCTCTGAAACACATTTTAAAACCTGTGGCTTTTTGGTAAGTGGCTAAAACAGAGGGCATAAGGAATGTTTTTTGCCATCCAGGTACGGTATTACTGCCAACCGAGTACGGTATCGCTACCATTCGGATACGGGCTGTCCTACCAACCGGGTTCGGGCACAGTTGAAACTTGCTACGGATTCCATGCCAGCCGGGTACGGCGTTTGTCTATCTACTTGTCATTTCCGCAGCTTTCTAACCACACATCGCCGCTTTCACTACAAGCCTGCCGGGGCGACAACCTAACGCGGCACGAACAGTGAGCTTTCCGAACTTGGCTGCATACCGCCCAGAGCTGAGACCGCAACTGAAAACCTCCTGCATCGAAGTGATCTTGGCCTTTCCAACCAGCTACGGAACAGATCTACCGTACTTGGTTGGTAGCGGTATGAGGTCCCAAGGCAGTATACGAAGGGAGATGGGCAACGGCCGTAGCTGGTTGGCAGACAATCTACTCCGTAGCCCGTTGGTAGATCCTTGCCTTTAAAGATCCCCTCCTCGAGGCAATTAGCTCCGTAGTGCTGAACGAATCACAATAGACAACCCGCAAACCTATGTGAGTGAGCCGTTTGAGGCATCTACTCCACCCCGTAGCCGGTTGGCAGTCGTCGGCCTCTATTGGATGCGGAGCGCGACGACGATCCGCGTTTAGGTGAACTTCTGTGCATGATAGGAGCGGGGCAACCCATGCCAACCGGCTACGGACAGATCGGTTTCGAAGCTGTACGACAGAGCCTATGGCCTACAGTTCAGCTTTAAGTCGAAGCTTGCCAATGTTTCGTTGGCAGTCCGCATTGGCCTCGACTGGTTAATCCCCCGGCAAACGACAGGTACGGTTCCGATACACCAATTACTCCGCAAACGGTTGGTAGAGCCTTCTTGACCAAGGGGCGACAGACGGAACACGAAATTGCTGTTCTCCGTTGCTGGTTGGCAGTGTTAGTGATACCCCGACAATCTAAACTCTGCGCCGTAGCTAGTTGGCAGTTTCATCCTGGACTTCCGACCCGCCGCCTTGAAATAGATGACCACCTAATTAATCACTTCCACCCGGCTACGGAAGGACGCTTTACTCCAGGCTAGAACGGCCGTGACCGGCAGCTTGCATTGATTTGATTGCGCCACTGACTGAGCATCCCTACGCGCTTCCGTAGCTGGTTGGCAGCGTACCGGAGAACCAGAAATGTTACGACTGTTCTCCAGGTCAGCTTCTGGCGACCAATCCGTACCGGGTTGGCAGTACGCCGCTTCGACCATCTGTGTCCCTTTAGTTGCTGCTATCAGGTCCGTACCTGGTCGGCATTTTGGCACCTGCTGCTCCAACTGTGCTCCTTCAAATCGGCTGTGCGGTTTTGATGACCGGAATTGGAAGTGATATCTCAGCCGGAATTTGGGGTCGCATTCCCACCCTCCCGTAACCTGTGTGCCGTGCCAACTGGGTACGGAAATGTCGTTCAAAAGTTCTATCGTCGTACCTGGTTGGCAGAGCGACTCCCGGTTCCGAACCGTTGCGCTTCATTGCAAAGAATCAGATCTAATAAACACCGCCGGTTGACGACCCGAAAAAATCTGCGGTAAACCGCTACATCAGAGAGGTTTTGCAGGCACGGCTTATCCCCGGTATTGCGTAGCTACATACAATGCAAGAGAGCAGTTCACATGTTAGCGAACGATAATTCCTACTTGTCGTTAGCTATTTTCACTCCCCTCGCAGCAGGGGCGACAGAACTTCGCCAGACCGTCTAGACTGAAAGCAATTAGCCTATTAGGCCACAGTATCTGCCTTCAGTGTTGAAAAAGGAATGGTCTTGCGAAAGAGAGGCGGCGCCTTTCTCAAGGCTTTGAACGCGCCGAAGGCAACCGTTCGTTGCTGTTAAGTTGTGATCACATAAGAATCGACTGCTCCGGTATTGCCAGGCTTACGCGGATTGATTTTCGCCGCCCTGCATTCTGGCGCTTAGCGAAAATCTTGGGAGAGGTGCTGGCGGAATGGTGTCCGAAAGTGACCCTCAAACTTGCGAACGGCTATTACCGACTGTGTTTCCATTGCGCGATAAACCTCCAGCAAAGCGACAAGGCAAGCCGGAATCTCAGAACAGCAGCTTAAGAGCGAACTGGATTTGACGGGGATTCGATCCAGCAGCCGTAG
Source organism: uncultured Bryobacterales bacterium (assembly GCA_937859895.1). Taxonomy (GTDB): domain Bacteria; phylum Acidobacteriota; class Terriglobia; order Bryobacterales; family Bryobacteraceae; genus Bog-105. The sequence goes on from CALMAV010000178.1 coordinate 55,275, forward strand.
AGCTGATTGTGCCGAAGTCGCTGTTTCCAAACGTAGAGGCCGGTGTAGCAAAATTCGCTGTGTTGGTGAGATTGAATGTCTCCGCCCTAAATTGAACGGTATAACGCTCCCGGAAAGGAAACTGCTTAAAGAGCGAAAGATCAAGGTGGCGTTGAGATGGACCGAAGAGCCGGTTGCGCCGTTCGTCGCCGAGCGTTCCCGGTGTTTGCAAGGCGAAAGCTGCGGTGTTGAAGAACTCGGCGATGCTCCGGTTAGAGATCGAGGTCGACGCAATCTGATCCGGGCGATCGCTCCCGATGCCGGGTATACCGCTTTGATTTTGGTTATTTGTGACGGTGAAAGGCTGGCCGGTATCCCATTGTGCAATCACGTTGACAGCCCAGCCTTGACCGAGTGCGCGAGCGACTCCCGTTAAATTACTGCCAAAGGGAAGTTCATAATTCACCATCGCCGAAAAAGCGCTTCGAACGAAGGAGTCAGTGTAGCCCATATCGTACTGTTGCCAGCCGTGAAAGATCAAGGGGCTGCTCGGATTAGCTCGGTTATCAACTGAGCATAAGCCGACGCAGTTGTAGGCGGCGCCGGGGCCTTCGTCAATCACCGGCGTATTGCCGGTCGCGCTCGCGTAGGCGTAATTCACGTTAGCCGCCAGGCCATGGGTGAACCGCCGTTGAAACTGAAGCTGAAGAGCGTTGTACTCCGAAACGCCGCCGGTCGCCCGCTGATTAATTGCGGTACCCACTAAATTCGGGAACGGTAGAGGAAGATTGGGATTGCCCGGCAAGTTGATATTGGGATTGGCGGTCAGGTGCCGGCCGAGATTGCCCACATAACCTACCATTAGAATATTTGCGCCGACTTGCTTCTGTACCTGCAACGTATATTGTTCGAGGTAACTGGATTGCGCATGGAAGTCGGTAGCGTTAATGGTCGTGCCCTGGTACAGAAGCGGGTTGGTAGCCAAAGCGGGATTGATGGTCGGAACCGGAAGCGCCGCAGAAATAAGTGCCGCGCCTTGCAGGTTTGCTTGGTAAGGACCGGCACAGGGCGATTGATTGTAGGGAAGCTCGCCGCATCCATAGATGAAGGTATATGGAGCATTCTTCATAGCAGCGCCTGAGGCCGAGTTGCCGGGCCAGAAGGTCATGCCAAAACCGCCGCGAATCACCAGGTTATGCGGAAGCGTCGCGGCGAACCCGATGCGGGGCGCCACGTTGCCATAATCGGTGTTCACCCCAGCAGTGGCTCCGCTATGTTGCACGCCGGGCAAGTTCGGGCCGTAGAGCAGTCCTAAGTTCGAGTTAAAGTTCGCGAACTGGCCATGATGTTCGGTGAAGGGCGTGAAAATGTCATAACGTAGTCCGAGGTTCAGCGTGAGCCAGCGGCGTACGCGCCAGTCGTCCTGTCCGTAGAAGTGTGGTTCCCAGGACCGGTATGAGGGAAAGTTCAGGGTTTCGTTGCGCGCCTCAGTCGATGCGATTCCGGTCAGCAGGTCAGTCAGCACCTCTACGTTGCTGCCGTTCAGATCAAACTCGCCGCGCGGCTGAGCGCTTTGGCCCGACGATAACTGCCGGCGAATGAACCCAGCACCGAATTTGAAGTTATGCGCGCCGGTCGTCCATCCGACAGATCCTTGATAGATGAAACTGTTATCGATGGTGACAAGCGGGATGTAGTTCGCGTCGCCCAGGCTCTCGTATCCGCCGCCCATGCTGATGAAGGGCAGACCACTCGAGGCAAGATCTCCAGGAATGTTGATGCAGCTGGCGGGATTGCAGGTAAAGCCTAAGGCATTAGCGGAGCTTGATCCAGAGTTGAGCGGGTTCGACCTGATCGCCGTCCGCAGGTACCCAGCTTTAAGTTCCAGCACAACACTTGGACTGAGAACATTGACGTAGCCCAACATCACGTTTTGAGCGCGCTCCTTGGCTGTACCGGCAAAGCTCTGGCCGCCTGCCGCGTTGTATCCGTCACCGGGGAATAGGGTCACGCCGTCCACCGAAGTCTTCGGCAGGATGTTGGGAGTGAACGTAGTCACATCGTTGAATGAATACCGGCTGAAGATCGTTTGCTGCGAGTTGATGTGATGATCCACCCGGCCATCGAAAGTGGAGCTGTACTGGGTTCTACGAGGGCTCGTGGTGAAGTTGTTCACGGTGCCGGGACCATTCGGTGACGGATACAGACTAAAGAGAGTGGCACCCAAGGGACTAAGCTGAGAGGCTGGAATGGAAGGCCCGCCAATATCGGTTAAGTTGCCTGGATTGGCATGTTCAAACGCGGTCGGCACGGTGACCGTGGAAGTCGTGCCGGCGACTTGCCGGTATCCCTCGTAGTCACCAAAGAAAAAGGTTTTGTCTTTGATGATGGGTCCGCCCACGCTGCCGCCGAATTGATTTTGACGGAGTTCGTTGCGGGGCAGACCGGCCGTGTTCGCAAAAAAGTCATTGGCGTCGAGAACGTCGTTACGCAAGAATTCAAAGACCGACCCATGTAACTGGTTCGTGCCGGATTTGGTAATCAAATCGACGACTGCGCCGGCTGTACGGCCCAGTTCCGCCGGGGGAAGGTTGGTGGTGACTCGCACTTCCTGTACGGCATCAATGGAAGGACGCACGCCGATGGTGCCGATGAATCTTTCGTTATTGTCCATGCCGTCCAGCAAATTGTTATTCACTTCGTCGGTTTGACCATTGGCTGAGTACGAGGACGACAACCGCCGGTCATCAGGCCGCGCGCCGCTGCTCAACGAATTCGACAGGCCTTGCGACACGCCCGCCGACAGCTGCACCAGATTAATGTAGTTGCGCCCGTTCAATGGGAGATCCTGGACGGCCCGATCAGTAATCATGGTGCCGACTGAAGAACTGTCGGTTTGTAACGCCGCAGCGGTAGCACTTACATCGACTTCGACTGCCTGCTGTCCTACCACAAGCGTGGCATCTACGCGCAAACGATCGCCCACGGCGAGCTTAATTGAATGCGCTTCGAAATTAGCAAAGCCTTTCGCTTTTACTGTCAGATTGTAAGAGCCCACCTCGAGACCAGAGAAGCCGTAATCCCCGTTGGAGCTGGTGTTGGTTGTGCGCGTCGTTCCGGTCCCGGTGTTTACAACGGTTACTGGAGCATCGGCGATAAGGGCTCTGGAGGCGTCGGTCACTGTTCCGATTACGTCGGCTGTCGTTAGCTGAGCGTAGCCTTTATTTGTCGCTGCAGCTAGTAGAAAGAAGCAAAACAAACAGGTGTGCCGCGTACATGGCGATGCAATAAACATCTTGGATAACCTCTATGGCGTTTGACTTCGGATTGAGTCTACCCCGATGTCATAAGACTGTCAATAAAGCTCGCGCATTTTTATGCTTGAAGTGCCGCGATCCGATCATTCGAGTACTTCGAGCTGGCTACCCCCGGTAGGCTTCCAGCCTAGTGTTCGGCGCATGCACTGCCAGAATGGGTACGTTCCCATGCCGCGCCAAGCCAAAGTTGAGGATCGAAAACAGCGAATCTTGCTGGATCTAGCGAGAAACGGTCGGCTCTCGGCTGAACGGATCTCTGCTGAGTTAGGTATTTCCATCGCGACCGTACGCCGGGATCTAAATGAGCTGGAAAGCGAGGGACGGTTAAGGCGCACGCACGGCGGAGCGATCCCGCTAGAACCGCTCAACTATGAAGCCTTCAAGCACGATTCTTCATTCCAGGAGCAGATCGGGCAACACGCGGATGAGAAACGGCAAATTGCTTCGGTGGCAGCAGAACTGGTCCGAGAATCCGATACGATTGCCATGACGCCTGGCACGACCACGACACAGATTGTACGAAGTTTGCCTTTAAAGGCGGGCTTGACCGTGGTCACCAACACGATCAACGTACCGATGGAGCTTAGTAACCGTTCGGATATCAGCGTTCTGGTTATTGGTGGTTTTCTGCGCGGGGGCTGGTTTTCACTGGTCGGTCCATCAGCCTTGCAGCAGATTGCTCATCTGATTGTGAATCTCGTTTTTATCGGCGTAAACGGCATCGATACCAAATGGGGTTTGACATGCTTTAACCCGGACGAGGCGGCTTTTAACCGCGCGTTGATTGGACGGGCGCAGCGCAGAGTCGTTGTCGCCGACCGGAGCAAATTAGGAGTGACGGCCACATATGAGTTCTGGCCCATCGACCAGATCGATATGCTGATCACCGACGGGGGGGCAGATGATGAACAGATTGCGCCGTTTATGGCGCGCGGTATCGAGGTCAGGCGAGCGTAATTACCGCTCATTTCTCTGCTTGTTTGGTTTGTATTAGCGCATTTTACTTGACACACTGCTGGGTTCGTGGCAATCTGTGGAACGTTGACGGCCCTTGACGGCAAATGCTGAACCCTAAACGCGCTTTTCTTGCTTGCTTTCTTCTTTTTGTTCCGGGCTGCTTCGGCCAGCGGACTACCATTTTGCTGGACGGGGTCTGGAACATCGACGATTCGGTGTCTGCGACCGAGCGGCCCACCCGATTCACCCATCATGTTCCGGTTCCAGGCCTGGCCCATTCAGCCGAGCCTGGCTTTTCGGATGTGGATTTGTTCGACAGCCGGGAGCACATTGTCAACCAGGTTGCGAACGGCATGCTGCCTCGTTCGGCTCTGGTGAATCATACGGGCGTATCCCATCAGAAGAGAAATTATTTCTGGTATCAGCGGACAATTGATGTCCAGCCAGAGAAGGCAGCAGTCGCCGTTCTCAAAATCAACAAAGCCCAGTTCGGGGCCGCGGTCTGGGTAAACGGGCAACTGGTGGGCGAACATCTACCCTGTTTCACGGCTGCGTTGTTCGACGTTACTGGAGCGCTTCGTCCGGGCTCAAACGAGATTCTAATTCGGATCGGCGCACATCCGGGTGTTCTCCCGTCGAATGTCTCGGCAGGAACTGATTTTGAAAAGGTTCGTTGGACTCCCGGAATTTACGATGATGTTTCTCTTCTCTTGAGCGGCAATCCGGTCATTGAGACGGTTCAAGTGGCCCCTCACATTTCGCCCGACACCGGAATTACGGTTCAGACGAAGCTCAAGAATTACGGCGTCTCGGCAGCACGCTTTGAGTTGAAACAGCAGGTGCACGGCTGGAAGCAGTCGAGTGTTGAGGCGAAAGCCAGTCTGCGCGGTTCACTTGCTCCGGGAGAAGAGAAGATTGTCAATCAGACACTGGCAATCCCTCGTGCACGCCTTTGGTCCCCGGAGACGCCCGATCTTTACGTTCTTGAAAGCAGCACCGGCGCAGACAGTGCAACGACCCGTTTCGGCGTTCGTGAATTCCGGTTCGATACCGCCACGCGGCGAGCCTATCTGAACGGGAAACCGATCTTCATGCGGGGGTCGAATATCACGCTTCACCGCCTGTTTGAGGACCCTTTGTCCGGCACCTTGCCCTGGAATGACGAGTGGGTGCGGAAAGTGTTAGGCGTGATCCCGAAGCAGATGCACTGGAACAGTCTCCGGTTTTGTATCGGTCCGGTACCGGAGCATTGGCTGCAAGTGGCTGATGAGACAGGATTGCTGATTCAGAATGAGTACTTCGTCTGGGTTGGCGGAGGCTGGTTCGGCAAAGATTACCAGCCACATCTGGATAACAACGAACTTATCGGCGAGCTGAAAGAGTGGATGCGCGATAACTGGAATCACCCGAGTGTTGTGATCTGGGACGCAAACAATGAGAGTACTTATCCGGACTTCACGACGAAGATCATTCCGGCCGTCCGCTCGCTGGACCTGTCGAACCGGCCATGGGAGAACAGCTACAATCCGCCAGTCGGGCCAAACGATCCGGTTGAAGTGCATCCGTATCTGTTCAGCAAGCTGCATTCTTTCGAAGCACAAAATGTGGAGAAGCCGCGAAACGAATCTTCATTCAGCATGGCTGACCTGCAATATGATTCGCCCACGCGATCCGCTGAGGCGACAGGGCATGCGGAGATCGTGAACGAGTATGGCTGGCTTTGGCTGAACCGGAACGGTAGCCCCACAAAGTTGACGAACGACGTTTACCCCAAAATACTCGGCGGCAAGAACACAGCAGAGGAGCGCCTGAAGTGGAATGCCTATCTTCTAGCGGGACTCAGCGAGTTTTGGCGGGCTTACCGGCTTTTTGCAGGAGTCGATCATTTTGTCTACCTGACTGGGTGCGATCCCGAAGGATATACCTGCGACAACTTTCGCGATATTCGCACGCTGGAGCTACAGCCGCACTTCGTCGATTATGTCGGTAACGCGTTCGCGCCTCTTGGCGTGTATCTCAACTTCTGGCAACCGGCTCTTGACGCATCGAGCCACCAGTCTTTCACCGTCATGATGGTCAATGACGACGATTCAGCTACGGCAGGCACGCTTAGCCTGATTCTGGAAGATGCTCAAGGGCGGACCCTGGCCAGGCGGGAACAACCGTTTGCAGTGCCGGCTCTTGGCCAGATGACCACCATGCTGGATCTCGATGTTCCGGCAGTGACCGGCCAGTGCACCTTAAAAGCGGTCGCCGAACCGCACACCGGAAAGCCATCGACGCCCACAACGAGTCGGCGCTGGGTAGAGATGGTGAAGACTCAGGTAAAACAATAGGCATGGAAATAGAACCTGACTGCAGCATTTCGGTTAACCTTGCCAGCGGCCTGATGAGCGGCCGGAGAGTGGGCGAGATCGTTCGAACGTTGGCCGATTTGGCAGGCATCTTTGCCGACGAGCAGGCGCGCCGCTCAATGCCTCAGGAGCAACCGGTGTACCGGGTGCAAAGCTACACACCGGTGGAAGAAGGAGTGAATGGCGGCCTTTTCTGGGGGGTCACTTTCTTATATCCGGGACGGGTCGGCGACGAATACTTCATGACCAAAGGTCATTTTCATACGATTCGGAATCGCGCGGAGTACTACGTCACAGTGAACGGTTTTGGCGCCCTTATTTTAATGGAGGAGGACGGCAGCACACGTCTGGACTGGATGATGCCCGGCACCGTTCATTACATTCCCGGGCACACTGCCCACCGCGTTGCTAATACCGGTTCGACTACACTCTCGTTCCTCGCATGCTGGCCCAGCGACGCCGGCCACGATTACGGAGTAATTGCCGAACATGGTTTCGGCGGCCGCGTTATGTGCGTAAACAATGCACCGGCGCTCGTTCCCCAATCATGAAGGTGCTGGCCGTAGATCTTGGCGGCAGTCACGTCGCTTGTGCTCTGGTAGAAGACGATTCCATTGTCAAATCAGAGTCATTCCAACTGCCTCCCGCGGCACGGATGAGTGATGTGCTTGCTCTAGTAGAGCAGCCTTTGCTCGCCTTGCGCGAAATGGCTTCGCACTCGGGCGCCGAGTGCAGCGGACTTGCCTTCAGCTTTTGTGGATTAGTGAATCCGCTGGCTGGGCGTATTGTTTCAACAAATGGCAAATACGACGATGGCCGGGAGCTAGATCTGGGCAAGTGGGCGCTCGAGCGGCTGAGCTTACGCCTGCTGCTTGAAAACGATGCCCGAACCGCGCTGCTAGGAGAGTATTATGCGGGCGCAGCACGCGGTTTCGATGACGTGGTCATGATGACCTTGGGCACGGGCGTTGGCGGAGCGGCCATGATAAACGGCAGGCTGCTGCACGGCAAGCATTTTCAGGCAGGCTGTCTAGGCGGGCATTTGGGGGTCAACTATCGGGGCCGGGTCTGTACCTGCGGCAATGTGGGTTGCCTCGAATCGGAAGCTTCGACCTGGGCTCTCCCTGCAATCTGCACAGCTACTCCCGGCTTCGAAGAGAGCGTGCTTCGGCACGCTCCCAAACTAGACTTTCAAACGGTCTTCGCAGCATCGGCTGAAGGCGACGAGTGCGCAATACGAGTGGGCGACACTTGCGTCGAAGCGTGGGCTGCCGGTTGTGTCACCATGATTCACGCTTATGATCCGGAGGTCGTGGTAGTAGGAGGAGGAACGATGCGTGCCGCCGAGCAGATTCTGCCCGCGCTCGGGGCGCACATCTCCCGTTGCGCGTGGACACCGTGGGGCAAAGTGAAGGTGCGCGCTGCGAAACTGGGCTCGGCGGCTTCTCTGCTGGGTGCGGTACCGCTTTTCCGAATGAACTCTCAAATGGACGCTCGAAAGTGACTGATTCGCCATACGACAAATACCCGGTGATCCGCACCGGTATTGACGGTGATGTGTTGTCGCTCGGATGGAATGACATACTCGAACGCGTTCGCGGCGAGGTGTCGAGAGGCGCACGAAAGATTGTGATCGAGTGCTACCCGGGTGTTTTCACCGATGATATCCGGCTCGCGTTTAACCAAAGCGAAACTGCCTGGACCGTCTTCGATACAGCAGCTCCTTTCAAGGCATCCAGCGAAATTGAGCGACTGGTGTCGCGTGATCTGACGAACGATCCCGTTTTCGGGCGAATGAACGGCCTCACATTGGCGGATTTCATCGATCATCGCCGCCTGTCTGAGCTCAGCGGCCAAGTCAACGGTGACAGACCGGTTGTGGTGATTGGCACGGGGGCAACGCTGGTCTTACCGGAACCTGATCTGCTCATCTATGCAAACCTGCCGCGCTGGGAGATTCAGAAGCGGCAGCGCGCCGGATCAATCGGCAATCTCGGAGCGGAGAACCAGGGGGAACGGCCCTCTCTGAAGTACAAGCGAGGATTTTTCGTCGACTGGCGCGTTGCCGACCGGATCAAACAAGCACTGCTCGGAAAGCTTGATTACCTGCTCGATACCACCGATGAAAAGCTACCCAAGATGGTAACCGGGAATGCCTATCGTGCCGGGCTCAACGCTCTCACCAGGCGGCCCTTTCGAGTAGTCCCGTTCTTCGATCCGGGGCCATGGGGCGGGCAGTGGATGCGCGATGTGTGCGGGCTGCCGTCCGGTGAGCCTAATTATGCGTGGTGCTTCGACTGCGTGCCGGAAGAAAACAGCCTCCTGCTCGAATACGGCAGCACGACAATCGAGGTTCCCGCCATAGACCTGGTGTTCCAGCACCCTCGTGAGTTACTGGGTGATCCGGTACACGCGAGGTTCGGCACAGAGTTCCCCATCCGGTTCGACTTTCTCGACACGATGGAGGGCGGAAATCTTTCTTTGCAAGTGCATCCGTTGACCGAGTACATACAGGAAGCATTCGGCATGGCATACACACAGGACGAGAGCTATTACTTGCTTGATGCGGCGCCGGATGCCTGCGTCTACCTCGGTTTGAAACCAACAGTCAATCGCAATGCCATGCGGCAGGAACTCCAGGAGGCGCAGGCAGGAGGCGCTCCTTTTGATGTGCCGAAGTACGTCAATCGATGGCCGGCGCGCAAACATGACCACTTTTTGATCCCGGCCGGAACAGTGCATTGCTCAGGCCGTAACAGCATGGTTCTCGAAATTAGCGCAACACCTTACATATTTACCTTCAAGATGTGGGATTGGGACCGGCTGGGTCTGGATGGCAGACCGCGGCCGATCCACCTTGAGCACGCTCTGGCAAATATCGAGTGGGATCGTGACATCGAGTGGACGCGCGGGAACCTGGTCAATCGGATCGAGCCGATGGCGACCGGCTCGGGATGGAAAGAGGAGCGGACCGGCCTCCACGAGCGTGAGTTC
>CALMAV010000178.1:64885-81481 GCA_937859895.1 uncultured Bryobacterales bacterium
AACGCGAAGACACTGGTTTGAAAAGCCTGTTACTCATGCCAACTCTGGCAGCGTGCATGTGCTGAATCTCGTACAGGGGCGGGAAGCTGTCGTGGAAAGCCCAGCGAACCTCTTTGATCCGTTTGTCGTACATTACGCAGAAACGTTCATTGTTCCGGCAGCTGTCGGGAGCTATCGTATCAGTCCGCTCGATCCGGTTAGGCCGTGTGCAACGGTACGTGCGAGCGTCAGGTTTTAGCGATGCCGTTCGAAACCGGTATTGCGATTCGCCCGACAACCGATCCGCTTGGATTCCATTATGGTGAAGGCGTTCGAGGACCAGCACCTGAGCTTCGCTCGCTTGAGAGCATCCGCCCGAGTTTGCGAGATCCTGCAAGCAGCGGGCCCGATCCGGTCTACGCGATTGCGATGGATGTCTGCCAGGCGGCGGATTGGGAAGAGTTAAGTCATCGCATGCTGCTGATGGGAGTCGTGACGTACGCGGCCGGAAAGCTGGGCAACGAGCCCGTTCGCAGTCAGGGCCACGTGCATGCGGTTTCGCAGCACAGCGGCTGGTCGCCTCCCGAATTGTATGAGATCTGGTCGGGCGCGGCCATCATCTACATGCAGGAAGCTGTAGCAGAAGACCCAGGCCGCTGTTTCGCGATCTCTGCCCAACCGGGCGACCATGTGCTCGTTCCACCCGGATGGGCTCACGCGACAATCAGCGCCGACCCCCGCCAGCCGCTCACGTTCGGCGCGCTTTGCGATCGGGAATATGGCTTCGTTTATGACGAGCTTAGAAAAAGGCAGGGGCTGGCATGGTATCCGCTGCTCAACGAATCAGGCGAGCTGCACTGGGAACGGAATCCTCGCTACCGTGGACGCGAGCTCGCCAGTCGATCTCCATACTCATATGCAGAGTTCGGAGTGCAACGGGGCGTGCCGTTGTACCGGCAAGTGACAACTGACTTCGAGCGCTTTCAATGGGTGTCGCAGCCCGCCCGAATGCGGCATCTCTGGGACGGTTTTGAACCGTGAGCCCGCTCTCCTCTACTCCGCAGGGAGGCCTGTCGCGCATTTCCGCCGTGTATCTGCCCGCTCTGGTGGCAGCTTTGGGCGGACTGCTATTCGGGTTCGACACTGCTGTCATCAATGGCGCTATTGTTTACCTGAAACGGCAATTGAACTTAAGCGCGCGCGGAACGGAGTTTGCTGCGGGCAGCATCCTGCTCGGATGTGCGCTCGGTTCGGCGCTAGCAGGATATCTCGGAGACCGTTTCGGCCGAAAGCGTTTGCTTCTGGTCTCTGCGGCTATATTCGCCGTATCGTCTGTTGCCGCAGCGATGATCGTGACGCTCCCCCAATTCCTGATAGCGCGTTTCGCAGGCGGCATTGCAATCGGCTTGGCTTCGATGCTCGCCCCCCTATATATCTCTGAGCTGGCGCCTGCGGCCATTCGAGGCAGATTGGTTACTTTGAACCAGCTTGCGATCGTGAGCGGTGTCTTACTCGCATTCTTTTCCAATTATCTGCTGTCCGGATTGGGCAACGATAGCTGGCGGTGGATGTTCGGCTGTGCGGCATTTCCTGCGATTCTCTTTTTCGTTTCGATGCTGTTTATACCGGAGAGCCCGCGGTGGTTGATCCAAAGAGGACAGTTTCAGGAAGCTGAACGTATACTGATCCGAACACTCGGGATGACGGAGGCGGCCGTTGAGGCTGGCCGCATACGGGAAACGATCGCTCACGAACAAGGATCGCTGTGGGAGCCGAAGTTGAGGCGGCCGCTCACCATAGCCATCGTGCTTGCTGCGCTGCAACAACTCACCGGCATCAACACCATCCTTTACTATGGGTCGCTTGTTTTCGTCGAACAGATTCCCCATCAGTCAGACAGTTCGGCGTTGCTGTCAAACATCGCGATAGGCGCAACAAACCTGGCATTTACACTTGTGGCAATGTTTCTGGTCGATCGTGCCGGACGTAAGCCCTTGCTCGTGATAACCAGCGCGGCTATGGCGATCTTCCTACTTGCTCTTTCCATTGCAGCGGCTTTGCATGCCCCGGCCTCCCTGCTACTGGTGCTCATTATGTTGTATGTGGCGAGCTTTGCGACGGGCATGGGTCCCGTAGTGTGGATCGTCATGTCAGAAATCTTTCCGGCCAATGTCCGCGCTCAGGCGGTCGCGCTCGGCAATGTTGTGCTCTGGCTGGCCTGCGCCCTGATTACCTTTACTTTCCTGTCGCTGGTGAGCGCTCTGTCAATTTCGGGAGCTTTTTTGCTTTACGCGGCTCTGTCGGTCGTGGCGAGCCTCTTTGTCGCTCGCGTTCTTCCGGAGACAAAAGGCAGAACCCTCGAAGAGATCGAGGCCGGGTGGCGAGCTAAGGGCAGGTCTGCATCTGCCAGTGTCGCAAACAGGCCAGAATAGGCGTGAGTAGGGTAGGCAGCGAAATCAGGCAGCGAGGCCGAAGGCATGATTCACCAATCGGACCTGGGTGCAAGGTCCAGAAATCAATGCGAAACCACATCATTAGCTGCGAAAACAGTAGAGCACCGTAAATTTTCGATCCTAGCGTGCAGATATAGACTTCATATGGAGAATCGTCTCGCTACGAGACGGAATGGGATTTGCGAAGAACCTGAAGTAAGTTTTGCCGAGACTCTGCGTGAAGCTGGATTCGAAATGCCATATCTTGGTCAAAGACCGGCTTACGCCTATACCCCAAGTGTTGATTACATCGATGGCATGACCTGCTGCACGGCTGTTCAAAGTTCACCATGCCACCGTTTCGCGGTTACTAGCGACGACTTGCGCCAAATAATTGATGAAGGACACAGTTCTATGAACGTACGAAGCAAATGCTCTTAGATTTTAGGCATGGTAGCCGATTAAGGAACGGTGCGGATTGCGCTTTGCTTACTGGTAGCTACCCTGACTGGCGGCCGAGTCAAATTGCATTTGCCCCGAGTTAAGGCTGACTGATTCTGCTATCTAAATATAAGTTGCAGCTGCGGCGAGGAATTTAGATAGGCAGTTCGCTAGATCGCTCGTTCTTGGTAAAGGAGCTCTAGCTGCAGAGGCAGGATGGAGTTGCTGCTGCTCGGTGCTAGCTCAATTCCATGAAAAAGCCGTATTCGCGCGCGCAATGATGGCGTACGGTTCCGGTCAGTTGGTTGTCGCGATAGGAAATGTGGACCTCCGTCGCGATTGGGAGAGCCTGCTCAACAATAACTCCCAACCCGGTTTGTGAGACATTCGAAACGTTTGTCGACGTATGTTGCGAGACATTTCTTCACTACACGAACGAAATCTCTTGCTTGCTTTTCGGGGTTGCGGGCAGGCTTAGGTGGGATTGCCTCTCCGTAATTACCAACTTTCATTTGAATTAACTCTGAAGATCCATCTCCTGCCCACCGGAGGGTGCCGGTGTAATTCTTAATTTCCACAATGAAGACCGTGCCAGCCCAGAGCACCAAGTGATCCGTTTCTCTCACTCGCCCTTGGTCACGATCAGAGGGAACAATCACGCTGGACAGATGCAATTGAGGCTGGCTGGCCTGTATGACCTCTGTAGCAAAGTTTTCTCCCATAATGCCGACGCGTATGCGCTCCTCTAACTATTCTGGTAAATAATTTTCAAAAAGTCTGGAAATCCGATCGAAGACGGACATAGATCCTTCCTTCTAAGGGCACCTATTTTGTTCAGGCGTAGCCTACAGCAGCGGCAGACACATGTACATAAGCTCTTGAACTTCCTTGAATGAGAGGAGCCAGCACGCATCTGACACCCAAGAGCAAGCACATTCTCCTTTCACATTCCAAATATACTTGGTGGACCCGAACGAAGAAGTTTTTCAGCATTCTCTGTGAGTGGCGCAGAAGAAACAATCGTGGGTCAAGAAGAAGAGGCACCGCGACGCTGTTCTATTTGGGATTGTGTTGTCTGAGTTGCGCCGACAACAAGGCTTTACCCAGCAAGCGCTGGCAGAAGCTAGCGGTTATACATCGAATTACATTAGTCTTTTAGAATGCGGAGAAAGCAATCCTACCTTGTCTGGCGTGCTACGGCTAGCATCTTCACTGAAGGTTAAAGCTTCAGAAATGATTCAACGCCTTGAAGCACTCCAAGGACATTGAATAAGCACTCTCGTATCCGAACGCTACAAAACGCCCTTACGGGTACTTCTGCCAGGAGTAGGAGAAGTGTGAATCACAACTTGAGCTTCAGCTTCGATGAGAATCGACCTTAGCTTGTTAGCCAATCGACGATGTCATGCTCAGGACTGTAGCAGTGTTTGAGGATGAATCTTAGGCTATGCCCGGAGTAGGCAAGTCTACTAGACATCACTTCGCTGTAAATAGGCCATAGCTACTTAGTCCTGGCATTCGGCGCTTTTTAGATATCTATAAAGCCTTTAGATAGCTCACGATAATGGCAATTATCGTTAGCGATCTCAGCCCCTTTTATAGCCGGGGTGACAGAACTTCGCCAGACCATCTAAACTAGAGGCAACTGGTCTATTCGGCCAGAATGATCAACGTTCAGCGCCTTTCCTCTCATGGCTCGTTATCCCGACTGGTTTGACCGGCTCCCTTCCATCCTGGAAACTCTTCGAAGCTCAGAACTGAACACCTTGGGCCGCCGCGACCTGCAGCAACTGTTTGGCTGCTCGGAGCGTGACAGTCTGCGGCTGCTCAATCGGTTTGGAGCCATCAAAGATCATGACGCTCTCCAGATCGATCGTCCTTCCTTGCTGGGCCAGCTCGAAGCTGTTCGGGACAGTCCAATTTTTGGGGCCTTTCGCCGGCAGACTGGACGCGTTACGGCTGCTCTCTCCGCAGCCAAACCCGCCACCCAAGCCCGGTTCCGGCGCATTGCCGGGTCGGTCGACTTTCAACCGCGCCGCTTGGCGGCGCTGCCGCAGGAGGTGACCCTCGAGCCGGGACGGCTGGAAGTGCGGTTTGGCACCGAAGAGGATCTCTGGTACTTGCTTGATCAACTGGCCGATATCGCGGCCCAGGATGGCGAAGCGTTCCGCCAATGCGTCGAGCTGGCAGCGACCTGATGAGAGCGTCGCAGTTCACCGTGGAGCTGCCAGGATTCCGGGGATCGCTCGAGGACCTGGTCCTGGCCGTTCATCAGCAGAGACTGTCTCTGCTGGAATTGCCGCTCGACTCCCTCACCGGCCAGCTTCTGCAGTTCCTCCGGCAACGGGATGCTGCCAAGCGCCTGGACGGCTTAGCTGAGTGGCTCGATCTGGCTGCCCGGCTGATCCGCTGGAAATCGCTCGCCCTCCTGCCGTTAGAACCGAATTGCCGCGCGGCCGCTGACGCTGACCTGCGGGAGGAGATCCGCACGCAGTTCCGCGAGATCGAGCGGGCTCGCATCGGCCGTCTCCGGGACTTGCTCGGAGAACGCCTGCTAGCAGCCGGCGGATCAATCGATGCACCGCCAGAGGTCGGCTCGTTTGGACCGGAGCTGCCCGAAGAATCCGAGCGGTTCCCTTCCCTTTGGACCTTGCGTCAGAAATTTCAGACTCTCCGGACGCGGGCCAGGCAACACCGACAAGCCGAGCACTTTCTCTACAATATCGCCGAGGCAGAAGACACGGTCGAGCAGATGCAAAGCTGGGTCCTAGAACGGCTTCAACATGCCGCCCCTGGCACTTGGACCGGGACGAGCGAACTCTTCGCCGAAGTCTTGTCCCGCCCTCGCCAAGTGGCCCTGTTTCAAGCCTTGCTGGAACTCGCGCGTGGGGCTATTTGGATTACGCAACGCCCAGATGAGGAACTGGTAGTCGCCGTCAGAACGGCAGGAGATTACATCCGAGATGTAAACGAGTGCTTTCTAAATACAATCGTATAGTACGACTTGCGTACAGTATGCGAATCTGATGATCGGTGTGCCTTACAATACGATTATGGTTATTACGTTTACTAATGGAAAAGGAGGAACAGGGAAAACTACTCTTTCGGTCCTACTAGCACTTGCGTTAAAAGAAGCCGGACGTGCTGTCGCTATTCATGACACCGATCTTTTACAGAAAACGGCTACGCGTTGGAGTCAAGAGGTCGGAGGTATTGAACTTGCCGAACCCGGTAAGGCTCCGATTACCATTGTCGATACGCCGCCGCGACTTGACTCTGCTCAGACTCTAACATTACTGCGAAAATCAGATGTAATTATTCTTGTCACCTCACCTTCGCCAGCGGACCTTTTCACTTCTCAGGACACCGCGGCACTGATAAGGAGGGAAGGTCTATCCGACCGAGCATATATTCTTTACAACCGAATAGAAGTCGGAACGGTCTTAGCGCGAGACCTCGAAGCTATGGCAGCCAAGCTTGGACTACCTGCACTAGCAAGCCGGATTCACCATCGGCAGGCTTACCAACATGCAGTGCTTGTAGGTTGGAAAGCTCTGGGGAGCAAGGCACGCGAAGAAACATTACGAGTTGCTCTGGAGATTACGGCTATTGAGCAACCCCTACAACGTCTCCGTAGTGCCTTACAACCAGATAATCGTATATGAGTACAATTGTATAATCGTATAGTAAGTAAGCGGAGTTAACTTTAAGTGGCTAGAAAAAACCCAACTCACGAACTGCTTTCAAAGCTTGGCCAGGCGATGACGCCTTCTGGCTCGAAAAGCGAAAATCACTTGATTCCAGCTGCAGGCTCTTTGATTAAAGAACCTCAGAAAACGACGCCCGTGAGAGCAGGCAAGATAACAGCAACAATCTACCCAGCGGATTGGCATAGGTTAGATGAGATCAAGGATTTCTTTCGGTCGCGAGGAGTCCGCAATCTGTCAGATTCAGAAGCTCTCAGACTAGCTTGTCGAGGCGTCAATATAGATGATCAACTAATGTCCTATTACGAAGACATGAAGCAAGAGGATGGTCGTCAAAAGCGAAGCGCTTAACAGTACGACTATAAGACAGAACGATAGTCGTATTATAAGACATTCAGTGCGAAACAAAGGTTTAAACAGATGAGGGCTAAGAAGTCAGACCTAACAAGTATCGGCCAGTTGTTATTAGAAGATAATGCGAGTTCCTCTGGGCTCAAAGCGATTGCTCCATTAAAGATCACAAAGCCAAAGCAACAATTCATCGAGAACATAGTCGCAATAAAAGAAGAGCCGGAGGCCTATGACAAGTCCTTCTTAGCCCGGAACTTGGTCCTCTGCACACTTCCACATAAAGACCCTGGGGAGGTTCCCTCCTGGGAGCGACGAAATGGAAAGATTCACTTGGGATCACTCCAGGATGGGATTTCGAGCAGAAATGCTCCATTGGTTTTCCATACGGAACACATCCGCGACTTTTGCTGTACTGGATCACTACCGAAGCCAGACGTACACAAAGTAAAACTCTGTTTCTCGGAGCCAGCTATTCCGCCTTTATACGAAGAATCGGACTCAACGATCGAACCGGGGGTGGAGTAAGGGGTACATATCAATCCCTAAGAAATCAGGTAAGACGGCTTTTTGCCGCACGTATAAGCTTCCAACAAAGCCTTAACCCTTCAGCGCATCGTGCCGGTCAGCGATGGTTAAACATGGAAGTTACCAAAGGCGGGGAGCTATGGTGGGATCCACGGGATCCGGATTCTCTCGACCGCTGGGAGGGATTTATAACTCTTGGGGACACCTTCTATGAGGCGATTACGGACGGAACAGTTCCGGTTGACTTTCGACACTTAAAGGCACTAAAAAAATCACCATTGACTCTGGATCTCTATGCTTGGCTTACATTCAAGTCTTGTCTCGCGATGGAAAAGGGAGAAAATCAGTTTGGCCCTTGGGGGGGACTAAGGCAACAGTTTGGCTCAGAGTACAAACGACCTAGGGCCTTCCGTGAGAACGCCTTGGCGGCTCTCGCAAAAATTCAGAACGTCTATGAGGGTTTAAGAATCGAAACATCACCTGAAGGTGTGACGATCCTCAGCACGAGTAAACCTGCGATACCTCCTCGGACGCAAGTAGCTGTTCTGTAAGTCCAATCTGAAATCTATAAACATTGATCTTCGTGGTGCAACGCTGGCGCTATTTCAACCGCCTAAGTCAGGATTTGACTTTTGTGGTGCAACGCTGGCGCTAAGGTTAGGAAGCTGTTTTCCAACAATCGCCTGTGAACTATTGAGACTAGTTGTGGTGCAAGACTGGCTTAGTCTGTGGTGAAACAGTGGCACGTTGCTGTGGTGCAACACTGGCTATACCTATAGTACGCCCTGTGAATATCTCGGAAATGTGGAAATCAATACACACCTCTGCAGCACGGAAGACCTGTTCCGGTCTCCCCTAACCCCTCTACCCGGATTTTCCACCAAGGATAAAAGCTGGACGTTAACTGTTGCGTGCTTAAAGTACCCGGCTACTAGCGATCCGATCATAAACCAACGGTAGTGCTCCGAACTTGTGTAAGTCGCGATTCCCGGTTTGCTAATCGTGCTCTAATCTAAGATCGACTGAGTACCTGACAAATGAGCTGGATCGCCTTGGGCGCAGAAGCTCATCCGGTCATCGCTCTGCACTTGCTTCCAGCTTTTGCCATTGCGGTCGTTGCCGCTCTGCGTCCTTCCAGCTGCCGCTTCTCGTACCCAAGATGATCACTCAGCTCGGCATTCATCGCCCGTTCCAGCAGTGCTTTCGTCAGCTGCAATAATCCGTTTGGTCCAGCGAGTTGCTCCGTGCTCTTGCGCGCAGCAACTCATCCAAGGCCCCGTTCAGTCCTGCCTCCTGTTCTTCCATTCGCTCTCCTCTATCCTCGGAAAACGCTTCTTACACAAAATGTTCTAAACCCTCAAACCAACTGTGCGAGATTTAACCTTTACAGAAAGCATATGAGCAAAACCAACGTACTTTTGCCATTGATGTATCTTTCAGCTCTCTTAGCATGGGGCCAACCTACTTCCCCAGATATCCTCCTACAGCAAGGACTTCAACTCGGAGACCTTTATAACTGGGCAGACTCCTATTTGTACTTCGCTGACGCCGAACAGCTTTTCCGCACTAAGGCCGATCCAAGAAATGCTCTATACGCAAAGCTGGGTAAGCTCAGGGCTACGATGGAGCAGCAATCTTTGCCCACCCCTTTCATTACAGCTTGGGAGCTTAATCGAACAGCAGCCCCTTCTTCACACCGATAAGAGCCTGCGACTTTTTGCGTATATGGTCAAAGGCGACGTTGATGGTGAGCTGGATCCAGTTCCCGCACGTCAGAGGGTGTTTGAGAAGCGGCAGACTGGAAAGAAATGCCGAACAGCCCTTACACTACAAACCTGACAAATTCAGCCTGGGAACTGATCGCGCCTCTTGTTCCAGAAGCGCTGCCAGGTGGTCGACCGCGCACAACTGATATCCGTGCGGTACTGAATGCAATCTTCTATCTGCTACGGACAGGCTGCCAGTGGCGGCTGTTGCCACGAGAGTTTCCAGTGTGGGGTACCGTCTACCATTACTTCCGAAGCTGGAAGAACTCGGGCGTGTGGACGTGCCTTCGGAAAGCGATTTACGAACGCGTGCGAACACAGGCAAGCCGGGCTTTGTGTCCATCGATTGTCATTATGGATAGCCAGTCTGTAAAGACGACCGAACGAGGAGGGATCCGCGGCTTTGACGGCCACAAACGGATCAAGGGCCGTAAGCGCCACATCCTGGTGGATGCGCTGGGCATTCCAATTGCATGTCGGGTGGAACCGGCCAATATGTCGGATCGACACGGCGCCGAGCGCTTACTCGGTGGCCTGGGTCCCTTATTTCCCGGCATTCGAATCATCATGGCGGATGCCGGGCACAAAAGCCGTAAACTGGCTCGCGAACTCATGCGGCAAAACGGTTGGAAGCTCGTGATTGTGAAACGTGGGCAACGTGCTTTTAAGATCACCGGCCTGACCTGGATTGTGGAGCGTAGTTTCGCATGGCTTGGTCGCAATCGCAGGATGAGCAAGGATTACGAATACAACGTGCAAACTTCAGAAACCATGATCGACCTTGTTGTGGTCCGGCTCATGCTGAACCGACTCACCCGCACATGACACTTCCCAAACACCTTCTCAGTCCTCCGACAATGCACGAGTGGTCATTGGTCGCATTAAATCGCCGAGAGGATACAGAAGCGACAATACGACTTGCGATGATTCACCCGCCGTTCGACGAGCATTCGCCGTCATCTGCAACAGAACCGTCGGAGTCACGCACATCAGTTCTTTTCACCGCAAGCGACGCGGATTGGCGACGAGCGGCGAATCACTTCGTCCGCGGCGCCGTTTCTTACGGTGATGAACACCTGGTGCGTGCCGCAGGTCTTCGGCCGGTAGGTCGCACTGACCTGATGAGTGCCGTCGGCCTGGATGTAGGACGGCACTTCCAAAGCAAAGGCGACGGCATCCGGACTTTTCGGATCTTCGTTCCAGAAGAATGCCGCGGTATTAGCAATGCCTTGGTTTGCAGCCGAGAGGAGCGCGGAAACGGTAATCGGCTGGCCGACGGAGACGCGATCGGCAGAGAGCTGAATTTTGCCAATATTCAGTTTGCCGGGCGCGACGCCGGGACTCGCGCCGACGTTCGAGTTTTGGGGAGCGACGTAGAACGATTGCTTCCAGAAACCGAGATTGTTCGAATAATCCTCCGCTTGCACCTGATCGAAGGAAGCCAGCGTGCCGGGAATGGACTTCAATCCATGGGCGGTACCCTCGGCCTCTAACGTGCCGTCCGCCTTTTGAATCCAGCAAACCACCCAGAACGTAAAGAACTGATTGGCATAGCCAGTGGTATCGAAAGTTGTATTCGCCAGAGCCCAGTTCAGCTTATCGGAGGAGTCGGAAAATGGCGGAATCGGGCTTAGTTGATCCTCTCCTACAAGAAAACTGGGCTTGCCTTTCAAAGCGATATTTAGATTCTGATCCCAAGGCTGGGCGTAGAAGCGGACGTGTACGACGCTCCCCTCCGACATGCTTGCGAAACTGTAATTGTAAACGCGCGCTTGCAGGCGAAGCTTCGCGCCGGCTGTGGCCTGAGTCAAGAGTGGCCCTTGTCCGGGTGCGGCGGCCGAACTGATAAAGAAGCCGCGCATGTGGTAGAAGGGACTTCCCCATGGATTAGTAGCATTGCCGAGTTCTTTCTCGGCACAGTCCATCTGCGAAGTACCGGTACCGGTGAACACACACTCCGGCGGAATGGGGCTGGCAAGGGGACGCGCTACCACGACCCAACGCGCGGGATGATTTAGAGCCACGTCGGGCGCGTCCCTATAATGCTGCTGCCACCAGGAGCCGGCGCCCGCATCTAACGGGTTAGCCACAAAAGCGGCTTGCAGGAAATCGAAGGTCTGGACTTTGGTACTAAGGGGAAGGTTGTCTACCAGACCGCCGGGCTTTGTGCGGCCGATAAGATACGAGGTGATGCCGTATTGGTACAAGGCAGGATCTGCAACACCGCCGCTCTTAGACACCCCAATTCCGGTCGATTCGTTTATCGTGGTCGTAGACTGATTGAGGTTGCTAAAGCCAAAGCTGCCGCTGAGATCCAGTCCGTAATTAACGCCAAGGCTGGGACCTACATCTAACGAAATACTGCCAGTAACAGAAAAATCATTTTCAAATGAAAATGTCTTATCCAGCGTCGACGTTGATCCATTGGAGGATCCGACGTTCCAAACTGTCGTCTCGACGGTCTTTAAGGAGTCGGTAAACCACTGGTCGGATTCGTTCGAGAGGAGTTGGATATTCGGGTATATCTTTTGTAGCTGCGCGAGGTTGGCCGGATAGGAAAAAACATTCCCCGGCTCCCAGGGCGGTTGATATGTGGCGATCGCATTACTGATGCTGCTCTGGTGCGTGTTGCCGGGCGCCGAGAACTGCATCGTCATAGGCAGCTTTTCGCTGTCATCGCAAGCGGGCTTTGAGGCCGGACAAACAGTTTTACCGATAATCGGATATACCCAGATATAGAAATCATTCTGAGTCAATAAAGCGAGGTCGCCATACTGAGTCGTGCTGGTGCGGGAGTAGCTCTGCCCTTGAAAGCTGCCGTACTGCGTTTCGGTTGCTTTTTTGAAATCTTGCGCCGCGGTGAACGTATCTTTGACTTCGAGTCCATCTACGTCGGGTAATCCAACGCTCACAGAGGTTCCAACGGTCTCCAGTGCGCCGGCGGACCAACTATATGTGTCTGTATTGTTTGCGTCGACTTTAAATTCGCTTGAAGTTTGATAGCTGGTGTTGAAGTTGTCGGGATCGGCGCTGAAGTTGAGCACCACGGGATTGGTTGCGCCCGCGGGCACAACGTAATCAATATGCATCGGCGGCATGCCGGCAATCACGCTGGGTTGGATGCTGCCCTGAATCGCTACCTTTGTAGGAGCTCCTAACACGTAGGACCTGCCTTGTAAATCGCCGACGGTAAGCGATAGTTGTACGACGCCGCCGTGGATATCTGTGCTGAATTTATAAGTGCTAGAGGAACTGGGAGAAAAGGTTATTGAATCAATGCTCGTTATCTGGAGAGTAAAAGGGCCCATGTCACGGTCGCCGATACAAGACTCCGTCACGAAAGCAATCTGGGGGCTGGGGTCGTACTGCGGCTTGCCATTTACTATCTGCTTCTTATCGAAATTTCCGACAACCATCGGTGAAAGGCAGACGTCCGGAGACGCCAAATTCCACGTAGATTTTGTCTGAAAAGAGAGGTCAGTTGGATTGAGGGTAAAAATCTCTATGTACTGTCCACTGTTTGGATGACTGAGGTTTTTCCAAGCGGATTGAAATGCCACCTGATCGTATTTGCCTTGCAAATCGAACCGGGCGGCTTGGACTTGATTTAGGCCAGCCCCCGACTGCTGAGTTTTGGTGTCGTAAATCTTTTGCTCTATCGGTTGCAGCGATCCGTTTACAAAGTCGAATGCAACCAGTTTGGTTGATCCTACACCGCCCTCGGCGTAGCTCAAGACAAGCTGCTGATGGTTTGCGTCCGTAAACTTCCCCGCAGTCATGGAGTAGGTTAGAATGCGGTCCGTATCGGTGTTATAGGAAGGCGTCATCTCGGCTGCTTTTGTCACTGCCAGAGTTGCCGGATCGACGGTATAGATCACGATAGACGGATGTCCATCGCTCTGGAATGCGAGACCGGCGATTTCCGGTCTTCCATCTCCATTAAAATCTCCTGTTGTCATTGCAAGCAGGGTGTCCGCTGATTGGGGGTTACCCGAATTCCCGAAGTGCAGACTCGGTGAGCCATCCCGATTCGCAGCGGAGATCAACAACAAATTTCCTTGATAACTCAGGGCGAGATCCGAATATCCGGTACCGGAAAAATCAGCGAGGGCGCCGATTGGCGTCTGATCCAATGGGGTGGATAAAATCTTAGGGCCGAGCGTGACTTTCCCGCCGTCGATAACTTCAATCGTGTTTTGGTTGTAATCGCGGCACAACACGAAGTATTGGTCGTGGTCCGATTGGAAAAGACGTCCAGCGAACGTTGCGGTACTTCCTTTGTAGCCGCCGCAAGAATTAGTCACCTGAGGCCCATTAGTGGCTTGACCATTGGCGGTCAAAATATTTTGCGTTTGCGTACTAAAACCGTCGTAGAACGCCTGACTGATAGTCAAGTCCTGAACTTTTAGCAACTGCCTCTTACCACTCAAGATGTCACCCACGGTACTGAAGTCCGTTTGCGCATGAGCCGCGGCCGCGCATAGCAAGAACACGGCCGAATAGCGAAATCTTTTCCGCCGTAACAAAAGGAGACCCAGCGTGAATAGCCCGGCACCGAACAAAAAAACGCTGGCCGGCTCAGGAACTGTTGAGGCGTCACGCGGCGTTGCATTTACCACGTTTACGAAATCGACTGCCCAATTACCGGTGCGGCACCGTGCGTCGCTTCCGGAGATGTCCCTGAACAAATTGGCTGAACACGAACCACCTGAGGTGAAAACGGAGCTGGCCGTGAAGTTTGGCTGTCCGGCTTCGCTAAGGCCGTCGGCCAAGGTGGACGAATTAGCAAAGTTATCGTATTGAGTCAGCGCGAGTACGTAGTGTCCCGATGCCAAAGTTGCCGTTATCCGGGCATCGGCGGCCAAACCCGTTAAGAGATCGGTGGCCACGCCTCTGCCGTCATCGTTTTCGGCAATCAGATCCCCGGTTGCACTGAATAGCGTCAGCACGGTGTCGAAGCCGCCGCGAAAAATGGTCTGGCCGTCATTTGCCTTACCACCTGCGTAGCCATAACTGCGCAAGTCGACGGGAAGAGAACCGATGATGTCGGGCGCGACCACGGTGAAGTCGATTAGATCGACGTCGTCATCGTAGGTGAAAGCACCCTGCAGGGTGACACTGTTGCCGAGCGCGCGCTCGGGAGCTAAGCAGAGCAGAAGAAGCGCAGCATAGGAACACACGGGTAGTCCCGTTTTCAGTCGGTCCATTTCAAGTCCTTTTCATCGGCAGGTCAGTGAGCGGCAACGGACAGGCTAATGCGCCTGTTCGGCTCCGCTTCACAATTTTCGATAGTAATCTCAGGAAAGAAAAGAACTGGGCAATGCTCTTTTCGTGCTTTCGCGGGGGTGTGCTCGTAAATGAGGCAAACATTTGGCTTAACAATGACCATGCGCGGATTGTCTAAGCCTGTGAGCGGGCAGATTTACGCGTTATAATCGCCGCTTGGCCGTTCCTGTGGCGAGGCGCTATCGTTTCGGAGTATTTACCTTCGATGGGCGAAGCGGCGAACTTTGGAAAGATGGACGGTCAATCAAATTACGGCCGCAACCCGCCCGGCTTTTAGAATTGCTGGTGGACCATGCGGGTACGTTGGTGGAACGAGAAAAGATCCAACGAGCTATCTGGAATCCGGACGTCCAAGTCGATTACGACGTGGGCGTGAATCGCTGCATCCGACAGATCCGTGGCGCTCTGCTGGACAACGCCGACGCTCCTCTTTATGTCCAGACGGTTGCGCGCAGAGGATACCGGTTTATCGCCCCGGTAGAAAGGCTTGAAGAGGAGCCGGTGAATGGGCATCCTCGCGGCTTAAATGCGGAGGCGACGGAGCGATTGTTACCGCAGGGTGTTCAGGCGGCTGCTCATCCCCTCCGTGCCTTCCTGCGCTATTGGCCGCTGTTTTCTGCTTGCCTTGTAGCCCTTGCCGCCTGGTACCGCTATGAAAACCGTTCTCATCTCTCCGCTAATTTCAAGATCGTTCCGCTGGCGAGCTATCTGGGATATGAGTATTGCCCGACTTTCTCTCCTGACGGGCGGCAGGTTGCATTTGTCTGGAATGGCGAGGGACAGAATAACTTCGACATTTATGTCAAGCTGGCCGGTTCTCCAAGATTGCTCCGGTTGACCACCGACTCCGCCATCGACTACGGTCCGGCCTGGTCGCCGGATGGCCGTTGGATCGCGTTCTGTCGAGGCACAGAGCATCCAGGGGGTGCGCTTTGGGTCGTACCGGCACTCGGTGGCCCCGAACGTAAGATCATCGATCTTGACGAGAGCGCCAATCCCTCAAATCGTCCGGTTAGCTGGTCTTCAGATAGCAAGTCGCTGGTGCTGGCAAGTTCGATTAAGCCGCGCAGCAAGCACGGCCTCAAACTGGTGGATGTCTCGACCGCGAAAATCAGACAACTAACCTTTCCCGCTGCCGAGGAGGATGATTCTTATCCGGCATTTTCTCCACAAGGAGACAAGATTGCGTTTACACGAGACTCCGGCAAGGGATTCAGTTCCCTTTATCTGCTGCCGTTCCGGCCCAATCTCGTAAGCCCCCTCAGGCCCAAACGGCTGGACTGGCCCGGATTTCAGGATACAGCGTACGGCCACGCGGTCTGGACGCCTCAGAACGGTCACCTTGTTTTTGAATCGAGCAGCGGCGGACCTCACCGACTCTGGATCGCAGCGGACAAGCGGAATGCCCAACCCGCGGTGCTTGCCTCCCTGGGCGAAAACTTGTCTAACGCTGTAGTCTCATCGACTGGACGACTCGCTTATGCTCATTCCAACTTCAATTCGAACATCTGGCGAATTGATCTGCAGGACTCGATAGCCGGAAACTCTGCTGAGGAACACGCGCAAAACGGGCGCAAGATTAAGCGCGCCGCCCAACTGACGAGCGAATTTCTTGATTGCACGGCGGAGCGCAACCGCGCTTTATGCGCTCCGGTGGCGGTTCGAACGGTTGCTTCGACGCGCGATGACGAAAGCCCGGCGTTATCGCCCGATGGGCAGAAGCTGGCATTCGCGTCCGACCGCTCGGGATTTACGGAGATATGGGTCAGCAACCTGGATGGGTCCGATCCGATGCAGCTCACATTCCTGCAGCACTTGGCCGGTTCGCCCGCCTGGTCGGCGGATGGGCAACAAATTCTGTTCGACTCCCGCGAGGAGGGGGATGCCCATCTCTATTCAATAGCGGCCAGCGGCGGAGAGCCAACGAAGCTAATGGCAGGGACCGGCGTGCTTCCTGTCGCCTCTCCCGATGGTAAATGGATCTACTTTTCCTCCCGGGCATCCGGATCTATGCAGATATGGCGGATGCCTCAGGCGGGCGGCTCGGCCCAGCAGATGACGACTCTCGGTGGATTCGGCGTAAAGCTCTCGCCCGATTGCCGCTTCGCC
>CALMAV010000179.1:0-2161 GCA_937859895.1 uncultured Bryobacterales bacterium
TAATGAGCACAACATGCAAGCACCTGAACACAATCCACGACGTACGCCCGCATAGGAAAGGCTGTGAGGAGTGCCTGAAGACAGGCGATAGCTGGGTGCACTTGCGTCTGTGTCTGGAATGCGGCCACGTCGGCTGCTGTGACTCCTCCAAAAACCGGCACGCGACAAAGCACTTCCAAGCGACCGAGCATCCAATTATCCGATCCATTGAGCCGGGCGAGGATTGGGGCTGGTGCTACGTCGATCAGCTCATGCTGGAATTAAGTTAAGACTTTCAATTGCATTTCGACAACAGGTGAAGGTTCGCTGATTCTGGTTGCGCCTTCTGATTTATTCGGCGTGAAAGTACCACGGCGTGGAACAGCTGAAGCCGAGCAACCTACCTCACCCAAAAGACGTCCTCTGTATTAATTCATGAATTTGAATGTTCTACTGCGGTGTGCGGTTCCCTTTTTTTGCAGTCTACTTCTGTTGCAAAGCACCCTTCTGGCAGAAGCTGCTGCCATCGAAGCTCCCCGAAGAATTCAGGGCGAAATCAAGGATGGCGAGACCGCTCGCTTAGCTGGCAACACCAAGCCGATTCCTGCGTTGGCTCAGGATGAGGGCGAAGTTAGTGGCGCACAGGCAATGCCGCACATGGCTTTGCATTTTGCCATGACCGCTCAGCAGCAGGAGGACCTGGATCAGCTACTCAGGCAACAGCAGGCAAAGGGCTCGGAGCAGTTTCACAGATTTCTGACACCGGAAGAGTACGGAGCCCGGTTCGGACCTAATCCGCAGGACATAGCTCAGATTACGACTTGGCTCGAGCAGCAGGGATTCTCCAACGTTCAGGTCGCACGAAGTCGAACTTTCATCAGCTTCGACGGAACAGCAGGAACTGTTCAGACGGCCTTTCACATTTCGCTGAATCGCTATCTAGTGAATGGTGAAGCGCACTACGCAAATGCGAGCGATCCCGCCCTGCCCGAAGCGTTTGCGGGCATGGTGGAAAGCGTACGTGGTCTGCATAACTTCCGTATGAAACCGAGGGGCATACGGACAATGAAGCCTCATTTCACGTCTAATATCTCGGGCAACCACTTTCTAGCGCCCGGCGATTACGCCACCATCTATAACTTTCAATCGCTCTATCAGGCGGGGTTCGATGGGACTGGAGTCAAGATTGCTGTGGCAGGGCAAAGCGATATTCAGCTGAGTGATATCCGGGCCTTTCGCGCGGCATCTGGGCTTCCTCCAAAGGATCCGACCGTACTGCTGACGGGTACCGATCCGGGACTAAAGTCGAAGTCCGGCGATGAGGGTGAATCGGATTTGGATGTCGAGTGGGCTGGAGCCATTGCTCGGAACGCAACCATTGTCTTTGTCACGTCTACCGATGTCTCTACCTCTACAACCTACGCCATCGATAACAACGTAGCTCCCGTTCTCTCGCTTTCTTATGGCACCTGCGAGGCTGACGAGGGAATGGCCGCGAACAACACCGAGGCATCACAATATAAGCAGGCCAATGCGCAAGGAGTGACGGTGGTAGCAGCGGCCGGGGATGCTGGTGCAGCAGATTGCGACGCCAACTCTCCGGTCAAGCGAGGGCTGGCCGTGGATGTACCGTCCAGTCTGCCCTACGTCACGGGCATCGGAGGTACAACTTTCAACGAAGGATCGGGGACATATTGGGCGGCCACGAACAATAGCTTCGGAGGTTCAGCTCTTTCCTACATCCCGGAGATTGCGTGGAATGACCCGGTAGGATCCGACAACAGTATCTCTGCCAGCGGCGGCGGTGCGAGTAGCTTCAATAGCAAGCCGGCGTGGCAAGTCGGCGTTGGCGTACCAGCTGACGGGGCTCGCGATGTGCCTGATCTGGCCTTTGCCGCCTCACCTGGCCACGACGGCTTGCTGGTCTGTTCCGAGGGCGATTGCGTGAATGGCTTCCGCAACACAGATACAACGCTGGACGTAGTTGGAGGAACCTCTGCCGGCGCTCCTGTGTTTGCCGGGACAGTGGCGTTAATGGTACAGGCTTATGGTCGGCAGGGCAATGTCAATCCGAATCTATATGCGCTGGCGGCTGCTTCCAAGGATGTTTTCCACGACATTACTTCAGGGAACAACACCGTCGCGTGCACCCTCGGAACTCCTAACTGCACTACAGGAACAC
>CALMAV010000179.1:2171-7639 GCA_937859895.1 uncultured Bryobacterales bacterium
TCTCGACTGGCGTGGGCTACAACCAGGTGACTGGTTTGGGGTCTATCGATGCTTACCGCCTCGTTAGCGAATGGACCAGCGACGTTTCTCCTGCAGTGGGTGTCTCTAACGGACCCTTGAATTTCGTGCCGCTCACGCCATGTCGCGTGGTTGATACAAGAAACACGGCCGGTGCGTTTGGCGGGCCGGAACTGTCTGCAGCCCCGATCCGGGAATTTGCGATTCCGAGCAGCCTTTGCCAGGTTCCCACAACTGCGGTCGCTTACGCGTTGAACGTCACGGTTGTTCCCGATGGTCCGCTTGGTTACCTATCAATCTGGCCGAGCGGTCAGTCGCGGCCTGTGGTGTCAACACTCAACTCAGACGGGCGTGTAAAGGCAAATGCAGCCATCGTCCCAGCGGGCGCCAACGGCGGCGTTAACGTTTACGTAACAGATTCAACCCACCTGATCATGGACATTAGCGGCTACTTCGTTCCTGCTGCCAGCTCATCGGGACTACAGTTCTTCCCCTTACAGCCCTGCCGAATTGCCGATACGAGGGGAGCAGCGGGTAATCTTGGGGGACCGTTCCTGACCGGTGGAGCAACTCGGAACTTCCCTGTTTTATCCAGTGGCTGTAACGTGCCGCCGAATGCCCAAGCATATTCGTTGAACTTCACGGCAGTTCCGCGCGGGCCGCTTTCCTTCTTTTCGGCTTGGCCGACGGGCCAGGCACAGCCCAATGCTTCGGTCCTGAACGCGTTCACGGGCACAGTAACAGCAAACGCCGCTATCATTCAAGCTGGTACGGACGGGAACATCGCCACGTTTGGTAGCAACAATACCGATCTGATAATCGATATCACTGGTTACTATGCACCGGCTACGACGGGCGGCAACTACTTCTACACGCTCTCACCTTGCCGCGTGGCGGACACTCGAAACCCGATTGGAGCGTTGCCGTTGACCGGAGCGACAACGGTCAATGTGACGACGAGCGGCTGTCAAAGCCCGGCTTCTGCAAAAGCTTTTGCTCTGAATGCAACCGTGGTGCCCCTGGGACCTCTACAGTACTTAACGCTATGGCCGAATGGCGAAGCTGCCCCTGTGGTCTCGACTCTCAATGCAGATGCGAACGCGGTTACTTCCAATCTGGCGGTAGTGCCTAACCTTAACGGATCGATTAACGCATACGCAGCGGGCTCGACGTATCTGATTCTGGATATTTCCGGATACTTTGCGCCATAGAGCAAAAGGGGCGCAGCCCTGGGGCGTAATCATGCGCGTTTCAGTCACTAATGTACGGATCTGAGAAGCTGGCTCAGTAAAGTCATGCTCACCACCGAACGGCAAAAGGTTACGACAGCGATAGCGGGGGCAGCGCCGTTCGGGGCCGGAATGATCATTCGTCAGAAGGAGCCCGTCAACTTTGAGTTTCCCTTCGAAAAGCTCGATTCATTCCTAACACCGAATGAATTGTTTTACATCCGAAGTCACTTCAAAGCTCCGGAACTGAGTGCTGACTCGTTCCAGCTTAAGGTCCACGGAGCAGTTGCAAAACCGTTGACTCTGAATTATCAACAGCTCAGGCAGCTGCCTTCGGAAACGCGTGCTGTGACCCTTGAGTGTGCGGGAAACAGCCGGGTATTTCTGGTTCCTCAAGTCGAGGGCGCGCAGTGGGCACTAGGCGCAGTAGGAACGGCTGAGTGGACCGGTGTTCCTTTGCGGATCCTGCTTGAGCAGGCGGGTTTGACTGAGAATGCTTGCGAGATCGTCTTCGAAGGCGCTGACCACGGCGCTCCAAAGGAGAAGCCAATCCCTCCCGGTATGGTGTCCTATGCGCGAAGCCTTCCGTTAAAGAAGGCGCTCAGCCCGGAAGTGCTCGTGGCTTATCAGATGAACGGTCAAGAGATACCAGAGCATCACGGCTTTCCGGTTCGCTTGATTGTGCCTGGCCATTACGGGATGGCTTCGGTGAAGTGGCTTACCTCAATTTACGCGGTGACGGAGTCTTTTGCAGGCTACTGGCAAACATCTGACTATGCCTACTGGGACTACTTGGATGGAAAGCCGGTGCGGCGGCCTCTATCGGAAGTACGATTGAAGGCTCAGATCGCTCGTCCCAGCATGTATGAAGTGATCCCAGCCGGATCAGAGTATCTGGTCTCCGGAGCAGCTTGGTGCGGTGAGGGCGAAGTCGCAGGGGTAGAGCTTTCGACTGAGGGCAGGGAGCATTGGACGGACGCTGAGTTCCTAGACTCTGCTCAGCCATATGCTTGGCGGCGCTGGCAGTTCCTGTGGCATGTGCCGCAACGAGCGGGCCAATACACATTGGCTGCGCGCGCCAAAGATGCCGATGGAAAAACGCAGCCGGACGAACATGACCCGAACCACGGAACTTATATGATCAACTTCCCTCTTCCCATTGATGTTATTGTTCGCTGATCCGTGAAGCGTCACGCCGGCATAGACTATTGCTACGAATCATCCGGGAGCTGCGCTGAATCTACACCGATCTGAACTGACTGGCCGCATTGGATTGCTGCCGGCCCTGTCGGCCAACATGCTCAACATGGTCGGCGTTGGGCCATTCCTCACCGTGCCTCTTGTCATAGGAGCGATGGGCGGTCCCCAGGCCATGATCGGGTGGGCCGCCGGTGCTCTGATTGCGCTTTGCGATGGGCTGGTCTGGGCCGAGTTAGGAGCCGCTCTACCGCGCTCGGGCGGCTCTTACGCCTATCTGCTGGAAGGGTATGGTCCGGCTACCTGGGGCAGACTCTTCAGCTTTCTATTCTTAGCCCAGACGGTCATTGCTGCGCCTCTGACTGCGGCATCAGGAGCGGTCGGATTTGCTGAATACGCAGGGTATCTAGTGCCCGCCCTTTCCTATGGACAATCGAAGGCCATAGCGGTAGCTGTCTGCGCTCTCTCCACGTGGCTCCTGTTTCGCAACATCCAAGCGATTGGAAAGATCTCGACGCTTTTGACAGGGCTGCTCCTGGGGACTATGGGATGGATCATTGTTAGCGGCGCAACTCACTTCAACTCGAAACTCGCATTCGATTTCCCGCCCCAAGCGTTTCACCTGTCAAACCAATTCTTTCTCGGGTTAGGTGCCGCTACCTTGATTGCTATGTACGACTACAGCGGATACTTCAACGTCTGCCTGATTGGATCGGAAATAAAAGACCCCGGCCGCAACATTCCGCGCTGCATCCTGCTTTCGATCGTTTTGCTGGGTGCGTGTTACACGGCTATGAGTCTGTCCATCATCGGCGTTTTGCCCTGGCGCGAAGTGGTGCAATCGCAGGCGGTAGTTTCTGACTTTGCCCAGCGAGTCTCAGGCCCCATTGCCGCCCGAAGCATGACAATTCTGGTCTTGGTCGCGGCCTTCGCATCCGTTTACACCGTTCTGCTGGGCTACTCGCGAGTTCCCCATGCTGCCGCAGTTGACGGCGCATTCTTCTCCGCTTTTGCCAAAGTGCATCCTACCAGGCATTTTCCTACGTTTTCAGTACTGGCGCTAGGTGCAGCATCGGCAGTGGCTTGTTTCTTTGCGCTTGCGACGTTAATAAAGGCCTTATTGGTAGTCCAAATCATGACTCAATTCGTGACGCAGTGCCTGGCCGTGATTCTGATTCGCCAACGCCGCCCGGACATCCAGCGACCTTTTTCCATGTGGCTGTATCCGGTTCCGGCCCTGATCGCTTCACTGGGTTGGATTTTCATCTTGGTCTCCAGCGGCCCTTGGTACGTGGCGGCAGGCCTTGGTTTCATAGCCGTCGCTGCTGTAGCGTTTCTTTATCGGGCGCACAGGCATAGGCAATGGCCGCGCAGAATACTACCATCTGCTGTCTAGGGCTTGCTCTCTGGATTATCCGAAGTCAAAGGGAAACTATGTTCGAGCTGCTTGTACGTGGATAAGCAGTTGACTAAGTCGTAGAGATCTGGTGTAAAGTGAGGCGCAACTCAGGGTATACGCTCTCTAGCGGAAACAACATCGTTCTCGCCAGTTAACTTGGTGATGTAAGTACGTTATTCTGATCCACATGCTCCACCCGGGCTCCTTTACGGCCGAAGAATGCCCGTTTTGCAGAACGGCCATAGTTTCAGGTGCAATTGTTTGTCGAGCATGTGGCGCTAACAAACGGCCGAGTCGCCTTGGTTTGTTTTTTCTGGGCCTGCTACTGTTTTTTATTCGTCTTCCTCCTGGAGATTTGCCTTTTTGTTTGGCTTGGTCAGCAGAAAAATCTACCCGCAGCTATCGAAGGGATGTTGATTGCTGGAGCTCTTGGGCTTGGTTGTATCTTCTTAACAAGACTGATATGGCCCTGGACGAGACGTCCTATGTGGTTCCGTCGAATGAACTGATTTATCAACAAACCTGAATATAATTCGGAGCGTGCTGTCATAGCTGAGGTTTGTGGTGAATTCCTAATCTGACCGATACTGGCTATTGCATACCCATTTAGTCTGGAAGTGTGGCCATATCACGAGGACACTTTTTGATAGGCTAACCACCAATCTGAGATTGCGCTTGCATTCCTTTCGATTAAGGCAGGAACTGACATGGCCGAACAGAGCGTGTGAGATGGGACCGCGCATCAGCAGAATTGAGCGCGTCGGGATCAAACACCGCGCCACAGGAAAATATCTGATCTCACAAACAGGGAGAGGCGAAGTTCGAGGCCCTGCTCGACATGGGCGGCGGCTATGTCCTGCAGTTCTCCAATTACAGTCTCGATGAATTCGTGCTCTATAGCTTTCAAACGCAGCATGTACGATCCGCGCTACAGCTATGACAATGGCTCGAAGGCCAATCAGATACGTTTCTGGAAGGTCGAAGCCAATTACGTCGTTGGCAAGCTAATGGGCGACTTGCTCCAGTTCGTCGACTAACTGAACAATAGCCGTGCGACTTATAGAATGGCTCCGTCTTAAAAAAAGACCTTTGCAATCACTCAGAACGCCTCTGGACACGGAGACCTTGTTTACAACAGCAACTTCAATGCACAATGAGTTCACCTTTGGGTTATCCAGGACAACCAGAGGATCAATTTATACCAGTTAGTTTAGCGGGCGCAAGCTGCCCTTTCTGGTGTAGTAGGCCGGCGCTAGGCTCCAGCACTCGTTGTCGGCAGGCCATGGCTGCTTTCGAGTAACGCGCGCTGTTGCCGTCCCAGAAATAGGGGCGGCCAGATACCCTGGTCGGCTGGAAACTTACTGCCTTGCCCGCTCGACCCTGAACTTGGCGCAAATCGCCAAAGATTTAAAACGCGCAGCGTCCAGGCGGCGGGCGGTCCATCGTTTTGGCAGAGTACCGAGCCTTCAGCTTTGGCCGCAAACGAGATGCCTTCTTGACAAGTAAGTATGTGCTTACTTAGTATGTAGGAAGTGCTCCACGCCAGAACTGATCTTGCCCCTTCCCGACTCGACTCGGAACCGGCTCCTGCCCGTTTGTCTGCCGATAAGCGGCGTGAGCAACTG